>JAHYJD010000093.1 GCA_019429365.1 Bacteroidales bacterium
AAATCGGCCACCAGCACTTTGGCCGGGTCGAGCTTCCCTCCTGCTCCCATGGAGCTGACCAGCGGTAGTCCGGTTTTCACCGCCTGGTTTATCAGGAAAATTTTGGGACTCAGGGTGTCGATGGCGTCAACTACATAATCGTAAGGCTGGTTTAGTATCTGATCGGTGCGTTCGTCGCGCAGAAATTCATCGTACACCGTAAGCTTCATGTCAGGGTTGATATCGAGCAGGCGCCGGGCCATAAGGTCGGCCTTTCGTTGCCCTTGGGTTGAAGCCAGGGCAAGGAGCTGACGGTTACGGTTGGAGGGGTTTACCTGGTCGCCATCGGCAATGGTTAGCTGCCCAACTCCTGCCCTGCAAAGCATTTCAGCAGCATAAGCACCCACTCCGCCCAAACCGGCTACAAAAACATGCGCCGACCGAAGCCTTTGGAGGTTTTCTGTTTTAATTAAAAGCTCGGTGCGTTCCTGCCAGTGAAGAGCACTCATGTTTATTCTTGAATAATAATCTTATGGAATCTTTCAGCAATGCGCTCCCGAAGCACCTCTACGGTGGTTTGTTTCAATAATGCCGCCCTTTCGTAGATTTCGGCAATATCCAGACCAGAATCATCTGTTTCGAGGAAAAACTCATCAATACCCAGGCTGATCAGGCTGTGGACTGCCCGGTTGTGGTCTTTCAAAATGGCCGGACCAAAAGAAAGCAGACAACCCGAATTGATGCATTGCCTTGCCAATTGAGCCGAGCCGGCAAATCCATGAAAAATCCAGGGCTGGGTGGCACCCAAATTTTTTCGCAAAAGCAGCAACTCCTGGTAAGCCCTTACGCAATGTATTATCAGGGGCTTCTGAAGTTCTTCAGAAACTTCAAAGTGGATATTGAAAACCGCCTCTTGCCTTTCAAGAGGCATTTCTATGGATTTATCCAGCCCAGTTTCGCCGATAGCCGCTACCTGCTGGTAACCAGCTGCAAATTTCAATTGCTGGAAAAGCAGATCAGGGTCTTCTTGACCTCTTACCCTCCAGGGGTGCAGACCCACAGACAAAAGCTGGTCCTTTGTGCCGGAGAATTTTTCAAAATCCGAAAGAAAAATATTTTGCAGTGACTTTACACCTGGTTTGCCAGGCTTGTGTGTATGCAAATCAATATAAGAATGGCTTGCGTTCATTAACACAAAGTTAAGAAATTAGAAACAGACAAAATACATTTGTTATAATCCGTAAATTTTCCTTAAATTTGTACTCTTTTTTAAAGGAGGTTTTTTGCTTAACACAAAGATAATCAACAACATAGGTCAAAACAAAAGAAATTGACTGTTCAAATAAAATCAAATTTTAAATTCAATTAAAATGGACAAAAAGAGTAAAGTGGTTGATCACATGACTGAAGCCATCATGAAGAATAAGAAGGTTTATTTCTTCGGAGGCAAGCGTGCCGACGGCGACTCCGCCATGCGTAACCTGCTTGGTGGCAAGGGCGCCAACCTGGCCGAAATGGTAAATATTGGCGTTCCTGTACCTCCCGGATTTACAATTACAACTGAAGTTTGTACCCTCTATAATGCCAAGGGCCGCGAGTTTGTTATTGAAAACATCAAAGCCGAGGTAGAGGAAAACATGCGCAAGGTTGAAAAAGAAATGGGCACCGGCTTTGGCGACAAAGACAACCCGCTGCTTATGTCGGTTCGCTCGGGTGCCAGGGCCTCTATGCCCGGTATGATGGACACCGTATTGAACCTGGGTCTGAATGAAGCCACACTGGAAGGTCTGGCAAAAAAAACCGGCAATGAGCGTTTTGTTTGGGATTCTTATCGCCGCTTCGTGCAGATGTATGGCGATGTGGTAATGGATATGAAACCCAAAACCAAGGAAGACCACGATCCGTTTGATGAGATTATGGATCACCTGAAAGAAGAGAAAGGCGCCAAGACCGACCAGGACCTCACCACCGACGACCTGAAGGAACTGGTGAAGCGTTTCAAGAAAGCCGTAAAGGAAGTGACCGGCAAAGATTTTCCTGAAGATCCATGGGAGCAACTCTGGGGCTCGGTTATGGCCGTATTCGAATCGTGGAACAACCCCCGTGCAACCTACTACCGCAATATGCATAATATTCCCGCTGAGTGGGGTACCGCTGTAAACGTTCAGGCCATGGTATTTGGCAATATGGGCGAAACTTCGGCCACTGGTGTTGCCTTTACACGCGATGCCGGCACCGGCGAAAACATTTTTAACGGAGAATACCTTGTTAACGCCCAGGGCGAAGACGTGGTGGCCGGTATCCGCACTCCCCGTGAAATCACCAAGGAAGGTTCGCTGCGCTGGGCTAAGCTGCAGGGCGTTTCTGAAGAAGTCCGCCGCGAGACCTACCCATCGCTCGAAGAACTCTTCCCTGAACTTTACAGGCAACTGAACGAGCAGCAAAACAACCTTGAAAAGCATTACAGTGACATGCAGGACCTTGAGTTTACCATCCAGGAAGGCAAACTGTGGATGCTGCAAACCCGTAACGGTAAACGTACCGGCCCCGCCATGGTGAAAATTGCCATGGACATGATGCGCGAAGGCATGATTACCGAAGAGGAAGCTGTAATGCGTGTGGAACCCAACAAGCTTGACGAGTTGCTTCACCCCGTATTTGATCCCAAAGAACTGGCCACAACCAAAGCCCTGGCAAAAGGCCTTCCGGCCTCTCCGGGTGCTGCCACCGGCCAGATCGTTTTCTTTGCCGATGATGCCGCCGCCTGGGCAAAAGAAGGCAAAAAAGTTATCCTTGTTCGTGTAGAGACTTCGCCCGAAGACCTCGCTGGTATGGACGCCGCCCAGGGTATTCTCACCGCTCGCGGTGGTATGACCTCGCACGCAGCCGTTGTTGCCCGTGGTATGGGTAAGTGCTGTGTTTCCGGAGCTGGTGCCTGCCAAATCAATTACAAAACCCGCGTCATGACTATTGATGGTGTTGAGTTTAAGGAAGGTGACTTCATTTCACTCAACGGCTCAACCGGAGAAGTGATTGCAGGAAAAGTTAAAACCGTTGACCCTGAGATGAGCGGCGACTTTGCCGAACTCATGGAACTGGCTGAGAAGTACACCCGCATGTATGTTCGCACCAATGCCGACACCCCGAAAGATGCAAAAGTTGCCCGCGAATTTGGCGCCAAAGGTATTGGCCTCTGCCGCACCGAGCATATGTTCTTCGAAGGCGAACGCATTAAGGCCGTGCGCGAAATGATCCTGGCCGACGACGAAGCCGGACGCCGCAAAGCCCTTGATAAGCTGCTGCCCATTCAGCGTGGCGACTTCGAAGGTGTTTTCGAAGCCATGCACGACCTTCCGGTAACCGTTCGGCTGCTCGACCCGCCCCTGCATGAGTTCCTTCCACACGAGCCCGAAAACCAGGCTGAGATGGCCAGGGAAATGGGTATCACCCCAGAGCAAGTAAAGGCCAAGGTTGATGCGCTGCACGAGTTCAACCCTATGCTCGGACACCGTGGCTGCCGCTTGGGTAACACCTATCCCGAAATTTCGGAAATGCAGGCCCGCGCCATTATGGAAGCGGCTGTGAACCTGAAGAAAAAAGGGATCAACGCCATTCCCGAAATCATGATTCCGCTTACCGGTACTTACGAAGAAATGAAGATGCAGGAAGAGATCGTTCGTACAACCTGCGAAGATGTGCTTGAAGAAAACAATATTCGTGTGGAGTACCTGGTTGGCACCATGATTGAAATTCCGCGCGCAACCCTTATCGCCGATAAGATTGCCGAAAGCGCCGAATTCTTCTCTTTTGGAACCAATGACCTTACCCAGATGACCTTCGGTTACTCGCGCGACGATGCCGGAAGCTTCCTTCCGATTTACCTCAAGAAGGGGCTGCTTAAGCATGATCCGTTCCAGGTACTCGACCAGGAAGGCGTTGGACAGTTGGTAAAAATGGGTATTGAACGTGGCCGAAAAGGACGCCCGGGCCTGAAAATAGGTATCTGCGGCGAACATGGTGGTGAGCCCTCTTCTGTTGAGTTCTGCCACACCGTTGGTATGGACTACGTGAGCTGCTCGCCCTACCGCGTGCCCATTGCACGTTTGGCTGCTGCCCAGGCAGTGGTTCGCGAGAACCTTGCCAAAAAAGGTACCGGCGGTTACACTACTGCTTAATCACAGCATTCCTTAATAAAAAAGCTGCTTCGGATTCCGGAGCAGCTTTTTTTTATTCAAAACGCAAAGGCCTTTTTCTGTTATCAAAAAAAAGAAGGATGTCAATTTCTTTTTTAACGGGCTTTACTCTATAATAAATACTGGTTAAATTGCTGATAAATCCCCTTCTGATTTCTTTCTTTTTACTGGACGGTTTAAACATATATGGATTTCCGGAAATCTGCTTTATGGTTTTTTCGGTATTCAATACAAAGTTTTCGACCTCTTTGTCCGACCACTTTTCTTTTAAATAGTCCAGAATTTTAAAATAAGACAACCTGGCAGTGTTTGTCCAAAAAACCTTCATCTCTTCTTAAGATATTTGGCTTTAATTTCCTGTAGCACCAAATCATTTGAAGTAATTTCTCCTTTCTCTGCTTCAGACAAGCCTCGTTCAATTAACTGCCGTTCTTCTTCGGAAATTTCATCCCACCAGTCTGAATCTGGTTGGCCTTTTAACACTTCTTCAACTCGTAATAACTTGAAAAATTCTTTGGTGTCAAGGATCATTTGAACCAATTCCAGTTTTTTTGCCTGAAGATTCATACAATATTACTTTTTCCAAATTTACTTCAAAAATGCATCATTTCAAACGAATAATTAAGCAAATTAATGACTGCCAAACAAATACTACGGCATATAACTTTCCCTGATTGCTTTAAACTCTGAGCCTTCGTTCCATTGCGGCCACTCATTGCTTGAAGCCAGCTTCCATGCGATATAAAATGCCAGCTTCGCATCTTCCACAATGCCTTCCATATCCCATGTTTCGGCATCGTACTTGTCGGCAGGCTTGTGGTAGTTGTTTGCCAGCCAGTCTTTCTCTTTCTGTGCCGTCCATTCGCGGCCATGCTCACGATGTTCCACATTTCCGCGGGCAAACAATGCGGGCACCCCAGCTTTCGCGAAAGCAAAATGATCGGCCCGGTAGTACATGCCAGATTCTGGATTAGGATCAGGTATCACATAGCGATCCTGTCTTTTTGCAGCCTCTTCCACCAAATCATCAAGGGTCGACTGCCCATAGCCGGTAATCATCACATCGCGCATGCGCCCCAGGGGCAACATTAAGTCGTTGTTCAGGTTGGCAACGGTTTTCTCAAGCGAAAAGGCAGGATTTTTTACATAGTAATGAGCACCCAGCAAGCCCTGCTCTTCGGCAGTGGGTGCAAGAAACATGATGGAGCGGCGCGGACGGTTCTCCAGCTTACCAAATGCCTTTGCTATTTCGAGCATCCAGGCCATGGTGGTGCCATTGTCAACGGCACCGCGATAAATGGAGTCACCATTTATCACCGGGCCTATTCCAAAATGATCCCAATGGCATGAGAAAATGATGACTTCATCCGCCAGATCAGTGCCGGGCATTACCCCTGCCACATTGCGTGAAACATCGTATTTGAAGGTGCTTTCCATTTCAAACCACAGGCGGGTATTCAGGTCTACCGCACGAAAACCGGGCTGCGCAGCCTCCTGTGCCAATGTATGAAAATCAAGACCTGCATTGGCAAACAACTCTTCCGCGGCTTCGGTGGTAAGCCAGCCCTCAACGTCGGCAAATTCAGCATAGCCGCCTTCGTCCTGCAAAAAGAGTTTTGGCGAAACGGCGCCGCTAACCACCACGCTCCAGGGATAGCCCGCTCCCAGCGTGTTATGTACGATCAGGATGCCGCGGGCGCCATGCCTGGCCGCTTCTTCAAACTTATAAGTCCAACGTCCGTAATAGGTCATGGCGTTGCCGTTAAAAAGGTCGGGATCTGCCGTGGCAAGGCCGGGATCGTTTACGAGCACCACCACAATTTTATCGCGTACATCAAGCCCATAATAATCATCCCACTGGTATTCAGGGGCCACAATGCCATAACCGGCAAAAACCAAAGCCGTATTTTCAATCACGGTTTTTTGTTTCACTTTGCGTGAAAAGGCCACAAAATCGGTAAGGTTATTCAGCACCAGTCCGCCCGCTTCAGAGACCAGCCGCATGGTCTCGGCGGGCTTCACTTCCACTTCCATTAAGGGCACTTCCTGAAAATAGCTTCCGCTGAAAGCCGGTTCAAGTCCCAGACTGATAAACTGTTGCTGAAGATAAGCTATGGTAAGTTCCTCACCTTCAGTGAAAGGCTTTCTGCCCGCAAATTCATCTGAAGCCAGCACCTTAATGTATTCTGCCATGGCCTCGCCATTGATTACGGCCTCTGCCTGCAGAAAGTCCTGATCTTCTGCTTGATGGCAAGCAGAAAAGAAAGTGGCAACAACTATAATGACTAAAAAAAATGGAATCTTTTTCATGGGATAAGGTTTTATTCTGCAAACCTACAGTATTCCTCCTTTCCCCAAAAGGGAAAAACAAAATTTTACTGAAAAGAATCAAAAAATAGACCTAATGAAAATATTTCGCTGCAAAAGCAATGCCCTTAGGCTTTTTTCTTAAATTTGGCCCAACTCCCTTTCGGGAAAAACATACCAACCAATACTTATTAATACCAATACTTCCAAAACTACGGATCATGCAGGAACCGACAATTGCGGGCAAGCACCCACTCAAAGCGCCCGACCTGAGCCAGTATGGCATACAGGATGTAGAAAAGGTGTATTACAACCTTTCGTACGACGAACTTTTTGAACATGAAACGGAGCCCGGACTCGAAGGATATGAAAAAGGCTTTGTAACCGGACTGGGCGCGGTGGCCGTCGACACAGGCATTTTCACCGGCCGTTCGCCCAAGGACAAATACATTGTTCGGGAAGAAACCTCGGAGGATAAGATATGGTGGGCCGATCCGGGCAAAAACCGCTCAGACAACAAACCCATTACCGAAGTGGTTTGGAAGTCGATGTTGGAAACTTCCCTGAACCAGTTTAAAGGGAAAAAGTTGTATGTAATGGATGCCTTCTGTGGTGCCAACGAAAACACCCGCCTGAAGATCAGGGTAATAACAGAAGTGGCCTGGATGGCGCATTTTGTGAAGAACATGTTTATAAGGCCATCGGACGAGGAACTGCGCGATTTTGAGCCCGACTTTGTGATGCTGAATGCCTGCAAAACCGTGAACGAGCAATGGGAGGACCAGAAGCTTAACTCAGATGTTTACGTGGCTTTTAACCTGAAAGAAAAGCGTGCTGTTGTGGGCGGCACCTGGTATGGCGGAGAGATTAAGAAAGGCTTTTTCTCCATAATGAATTATTACCTGCCCTTAAAAGGCATCGCTGCCATGCACTGCTCGGCTAATATGGGCAAAAACGGAGACACAGCCATTTTCTTCGGACTTTCAGGCACGGGTAAAACAACGCTCTCGGCCGATCCCGAGCGTTTCCTCATTGGCGACGACGAGCACGGGTGGGACGATGAAGGTGTATTTAACTTTGAAGGGGGCTGCTACGCCAAGTGCATCAACCTGAGTGAAGAAAAGGAACCCGACATTTACAATGCCATACGGCGCGACGCCCTGCTCGAAAACGTGGTTTTTGACACCAAAACCGGTGAAGTCAATTTTTTCGACACCTCAAAAACCGAGAACACCCGCGTTTCTTACCCCATTTACCACATCGACAATATTGTTAAGCCGGTTTCGAAAGGCACCCACCCCAAGAAAATCATTTTTCTTACTGCTGATGCTTTTGGGGTTTTTCCCCCGGTGTCAAAACTGAACCGCGACCAGGCCATGTATTACTTCCTGAGCGGCTATACGGCAAAACTTGCAGGCACTGAGCGGGGTGTTAAAGAACCCATGCCCACTTTTTCGGCAGCTTTCGGAGCGGCATTTCTATTGCTTCACCCAACGGTATATGCCCAGGAGCTGGCCCGTAAAATGAAAGAGCACGGATCGACCGCATACCTGGTAAATACCGGCTGGATTGGCGGCCCTTATGGGGTGGGCCAGCGCATCGACCTTGAAAGCACCCGCAACATTATCAGCGCAATACTGGATGGAAGCATCGACAAGGAAGAATATGAAGAAATGGCTCCCTTCGGGCTAATGGTTCCAAAAACGGTGAATGGCGTGGAATCTGCCATACTCAACCCCCGCAACACCTGGAAGTACGAATCGGCATATAACAAGCAAGCCGACATGCTGGCCGAAAAATTTATTGAAAACTTCAACCGCTTTACCGATACAGAAGAAGGTGAGCGACTGGTCGCTGCAGGTCCGCAGAACCAGTTTATGAAGCAATATTACCGGTACTACGAGAAAAAAATTGAAAGGCTCGAAAAGAAGCACGAAGAGGAAATTGTAAGACTGAAAGACCAGATCTACATTCTTCAAAACTCTTTTAACGAGTATATTACATTCAACAGCATCAACTCTGATTACAAAAAACGGGGCCTCTACAGGCATGTGCCGGTGGTTTCCTACTTCGACACAGAAGACCAGGAGGAGCTGAACCGTTGCCACCAGACCGTGATTAAGCTAATGAAGGCAGCAGGTTTTGAGGTTGGTGCCCACGAGCATATCGATCACGGCATGTCGGAGTATATGTCGAAATCAGCCGAATTGCTTTCCCTGAAGCAGGTGTATGAGCGCATTAACGACGTTGCGGCCTGCTTTGAAGGAAGACCTTGCAAAAAACAGGACCTTGGCCAGTTTAAAAATAACCTGGCCGATGTGGCTGCCGATGTAAAAACCTTTTCTATTAAAATGGGATCGCTCCTTATAATGAAAGACCGGTTCGACGACGAACAGGAATCGCCCCGGATCATTACCCGTAAACTTTCCATCAGTGGTTTGATACACCTCGACAAAAACCCCGGCCTGCTTCGCAAGCCCAAACAACTGCTCGAAGAGATCAGTTGTTTCTGAGTTTCTGAGTTTCCTTTATTGTCTAAACCCGGCAGCTTACGGCGTCCCTTTTAAAACCTCTCTGCTTGCACAGACAGGGGCCGGCTGCCGGGTTTTTTATTTTGAAATTGACCAGCGACCTCTCTTCGACTAAAAATTAATTGCTCTTGCATACATTTTTTATATTATTTACTTGCAAATGATTTAAAAAATTGTATTTTTGAATGTTAATTTTTTCATTTTCAATTAATTTTTTTGTTATGGAAACCGGGATTGTTAAGTTTTTTAATGAAAAAAAGGGGTTTGGTTTTATTGTTGACGACAAAACCGAAAAAGACGTTTTCGTTCACCACACGGGCCTTCTCG
Source organism: Bacteroidales bacterium (assembly GCA_019429365.1). Classification (GTDB taxonomy): domain Bacteria; phylum Bacteroidota; class Bacteroidia; order Bacteroidales; family UBA7960; genus UBA7960. Next base: position 9,338 of record JAHYJD010000093.1, read on the forward strand.
ACCCAATCACCAACAACGACAAGGTCACTTTCGAAATTGCAGAAGACGAAAGAGGCAAAAAAGCTGTGAACGTAAGAAAAGCCTAACGTTTCATTGAAACACCAAAAAGCCCCGCCCCCACAAGCGGGGTTTTTTGTTGGGAAAGGTTTGAAAAGTGTTGTCATCGTTGTCATCGTTGTCATCGTTGTCATTGTTGTCATGTGCTTAAAGTTTATTTAGGCTGCAAATAGCAATTAGGGTTGAAAGAGTTGCAATGAATAATGGAGTTGTTGACTGACAATTTTCTATTTTTGCAGATTAATTAAATGAAAAGATATTTCCGGTGAGTTTTTTCCAGGCACAGCAGATTACCAAGGCGTACGGCGAAAAAGTGCTGTTCGAAGACCTCTCGTTCAGTGTGGCCCCAGGGCAAAAAGTGGGCCTTATTGCCCGCAACGGCACCGGAAAAACCACCCTGCTCAATATTATTGCCGGCCTCGACCAGCCGGATTCGGGCAAGTGTACCTATCAGTCAGACTTAAAGCTATCCTACCTTCAGCAGGATCCGGTTTTCGATCCGGATCTGAGCATCTCGGAAGCCCTGCTCAATGCCGGCAACGAGCTAAGCCGCACGGTAAAGGAATATGAAGAGTTGCTGGAGGCTGCCAATAGTGTCGATAATTCTGCCACAAGCAGCCGTCTTCAAAAGCTTGTGGAAAGAATGGATGCCCTGCAGGCATGGGATTACGAGAGCCGCGTGAAGCAGATCCTGACACAGTTAAAAATCGGCAGGCTTGATGCCAGGGTTGGCGAACTTTCCGGTGGTCAGATAAAACGCCTGGCACTGGCCCGTATTCTAATTGAAGAAGCCCATCTCATTTTGCTCGATGAACCTACCAACCACCTCGACCTGGAGATGATCGAATGGCTGGAGGGTTATCTTTCGCGAAAAAAACTTACCATATTGCTGGTAACCCACGACCGCTATTTTCTTGATGCGGTATGCAATGAGATCGTTGAACTGGAAAACGGGATGCTTTTCAATTATCGCGGAAACTACAGCTATTTTCTGGAGAAGAAGCAAGAGCGCCTGGAGGCTGAGGCGGCCCGCTCAGAAAAAGCAACCAACCTGCTGCGCAAAGAAACCGAGTGGATGCGTCGCACTCCGCAAGCACGCACCACCAAGTCGAAAGCCCGCATCGACTCTTTCTACGATTTGAAGGAACAAGCAAACCGCACGACGGAAGGCGGCGTGGGCGAAATTAAGATGGAAATGGCCCGCCTGGGAAAAAAAATCCTGGAGCTGGAACATATCAGCAAGCAATTTGATGGCGAGCCTTTTGTAAACGACTTCAGCTATGTGTTTAAAAGGGGTGAGCGGGCTGGCATTGTGGGCCCCAATGGCAGCGGGAAGTCAACCCTGCTGAACCTGCTCACAGGTGCACTGAAGCCCGACAGCGGAAAGATAACCACCGGCGAAACCATACAGTACGGCTATTACCGGCAGGAAGGCCTGCAGGTCGACGACAACAAAAAGGTGATAGAGGTCATCAGCGACATTGCCGAAAGCATCAGCCTGGGAAAGGGAAAATCCTTCACAGCGTCGCAGTTTCTGCATTTCTTCAACTTTCCATACTCTGTGCAGCACGACTTAGCCGGCAAACTCAGCGGGGGCGAGAAACGAAGGCTCTACCTTATGACTGTGCTGATGCGAAACCCCAACTTCCTGATTCTCGATGAGCCAACCAACGACCTCGACATTGCCACCCTAAACGTGCTCGAAGATTTCCTGGAAAATTATGAAGGCTGTCTGCTCATCGTTTCGCACGACCGCTACTTCCTCGACCGCCTGGTAGACCATGTGTTTGTTTTCGGCCAAAAGGGACGTATTAAGGATTTTCCCGGAAACTACACCCAGTATCGTTTAAGCCTCAGCAAACAATTGCAAACCGAGAAGAAAGCTGAGAAGGCCGAAACACCAACCATTAAAGAAAAACCCAAAGAGAAAACCAAACTTACCTATAAGGAACAAAAGGAGTTCGATGCATTGGAAAAGGAAATCGAAATGCTGGAAGCCGAGAAAGCCAGCCTGCTCGAAAAGATGAATTCAGGTCAACTCAGCACAGACGAATTATTGGAAATATCACAAAAATATGCCGCCATCGAACAAGCACTCGAAACCAAGACTGAGCGCTGGATTGAGCTTTCGGAGTGGAATTAATCTAATTATGATTGATGAATGATGATTTAGGATTAAGCTTAAGGGTTCAGGGTTTAGGGTTTAGGGTTTAGGGATTAATTGTTATATAGCACGACATATTTGACACTTTTCTGGAATCTAGTTCATCCCGGAGGTTAGGGAATTCTTCGCTGGGTTTCCGAAAAATGGGATAAACGACACTATCCCAAAAAGTGGGTAAGTCACATTTGGGCATATTAGATTTTT
>JAHYJD010000008.1 GCA_019429365.1 Bacteroidales bacterium
TGCTCACAGAGGTTGGGCAGGCCGTTGGAGGGAATTTGCAGGCCACTTGATGTGAAGGCAAAATTACCGTCGGGGGCTTCGATTAATTCCAGTTTATCTGACAGGCCGATGGGAAACAGCACCGATTCAATATTGTGAAACCCGTCGGAGCGACGGTTCAGGATGTGCAGGCCCAGGTTGATTTTTGCATTCGGAAAAGCAATCATAGAAAGGTAATTTTGGCAAATCAGGGTCCGTCTTCATCCCATTCAATTTCGAAGCGGGTATTGGTTCTTCTGTTGCGGCGGGTATTTTCGCGCGTATCGGGTTCGTTTAAATTCGCGGGTTCTTCCGGTTGCTGGCTTCCGCCAAACTCGCGCCGGAAGGCATCGCGCAAATTTTGCCCCTCGCGCCTGAGGTTGTCGCGCATTTTTTCGCGCACGCCCTGGGTGTCGTAGCGAAACACGGGCTCGTCGGCGGTGCCGGTAAGGCGCAGAAACAGGGTGGTGCGGCCCAGCCCATCGTCAATAATGTCGCCGTATTGTTCCTGGGGGTTGCGGCTCTGGCGGTTTTTGCGCGAGAGGATATCGCTGAGCAGTATTTGCAGGCGGTAGTCAATTTCATTTTCGAAGGTATGCTCGCCCGAGAGTTTCAGGTTTAGCGCGCTGGAGCTAATCTCCATGTCGGGGATAAAAATTCTCTGATCTTTGATCCGGATCTGGTTTTCCAGGGTAGAAAAAGTCACCCTGTCCAAATCGTCCACTCTCAGGAATCGCGACAGGGCCAGCATGGGTTCAAAGTCGATCAGGGCGCCTTGCTCCACCCGCATATTGGCAATGGTTTCTATGCTTGCGTAATCCACATCGAGGGTTGGTGTCCAGCGGCCCGAAAACTGCACATCGGCGGTCATATTCCCGAAAATATGCTCATCGGTAATGCTTTCTTGCCCGAAATTGCCCATTTGATAAAACAACTTGTTGATATCTACCCCATTGATCCGGGCTTCGCAGCCAACGGTAAAGTAGTCGTCGCGAATTCCGTCGATATAACCAGAAGCCCTGATCTGCCCATCCATGGCCCGGAAGGCCACATCCTGGGCAAGAAAGCGCTTGTTTTGCAGGTTGGCGCGGCCCATCACATGGGTTGCTTCAAATTTCCTGAAAGTCAGGTGTACCACATTGGCTTCGAGGTTAAAACCCAGGCGGTCGGAAAAACTCAAACGGTAGGTGGTGTCGCTGCCGCTTACGCTGTATTTTAGCAACTCGTTAAAGTTGAGGTTGTTGCTGTAGAGGCTTGCCACAATGTTCAGTTTTTCGTTTTCGAGAAAAAGGAATGGCAACACGTTTCGGAAGAAACCTTTAAGCTCGAAGTCGCTGCTACCTGCGTGGCCGCTGAAATTTTCGATGACCAGGTCGTTATTGCTGAAGAGGAATGCTCCGTTAAATTCACGAAAAGCCAGGGGATTTTCCTTAATCTCGAACGATAAATTCTCGTAGCTGAATGTGCCGGTGGCCCTGGCCGATACAAAATCCTGCCCTGTGAAGCGGTTCTTCTCGCTCATGCCACCCTTGAAGTTCAGGTCCATATGTATCCGGCCCTTTGCCTTGCTGATGGTGTCGATGCGAAACAGTTTGACCAGGTCGCCGGCATCGGCATCGGCAAACATTTTAAAGTCGAGTCTGGGCTTGGTAAAGTCGAACAGGGTAAAGTTGCCGCGCATCACGCCCTTGTTGATGGTGGTGTGGAAATCGGAAAAAGAAAGCGTAGAGGTTGAAAGCCTGTTTGCTGCACCATTGTCGAAGGCTCCGTCGAAGTTCATTTTGCGAAGATCGAGGCCGCTGGCCCGGTGCAAAAGCTCCCCGCCCGAAACATTGAAAACAAGGCTGATATGCGGATTTTCTGTTGCACTCAGCAGGCCTTTTATTTCAGCCTCGGCCTTAAGAATGCCTTTGCCACGATAGCCCTCCACATAGGGCAAAAGAATTTCCGGGAGATCGCCCAGCAACTGTCCCAGTTGAAGTTGGTTTCCTTTCACCTGGGTATCGAAAAGCAATCCTTCCTCCAGGTTGCTCATGCTGCCTGTTACATCAAAGCTGTTCTGGTTGATTTTTAGATTGCCTTTTTTGAAAACAAACTCGCGATAGTTGGCAACCTCCATTACCATATCGAGCTCAACGGGCCTTTCCCTGATAAACACCGCCGAATCGATGGCCAGCATATGGGCCATTAGGTTTCCACGGGCGGTTAGCTGGAAAAAATCATTGCGGAAATTCCCGCTCATGTTGGCCCTGCCAATATCGAGGTCAACAAGGTGGTTTCCTGCTTTGTCATGGTAAACGAAATGAACGCCATTGAGCAACACTTTTTTCAGGTCGAAGGCAAATTCGCCCTCTTCCTCACCTTCGTGCTTCTGCCAGATTTCGTAATTGGGTTTGCCTTCTTTGCTGATTTCAAGGTTCAGTTGTGCCCTGTTTATCTCTACTTCGCGAATGGTATAGTTGCCAAGCAAAAGGCTCCAGAGGTTAAACTTAAGGTATATACGGCTGGCTTCAAGCAAATTATTCTCGCTTAAGGGCTGCCCTGGCTCTGCTACTTTTATTCCTGAAAAGGTAACCGAAGCCAGCGGAAAGCGCCGGATCAGGTCAAGTTTAATATTGTCAACCGCAACCTCGGTGGTGAGGTTACGGTTGATGTTTTCCACCACAATGTCTTTGATCCTGTTTTGGAATATCAGGGCCATCAGACTCAGGATCAGAAAAAGTGCTGCAATAAACAATCCGCCTGATATTCCTGCAATTTTCAGAAATTTCAGTGTCAACTGTTTTTTATTGAGCCCTGTCTGCTCCATAGGTTTATTTCTGTGTTTTTACCCAAGCATTCTCAGGTAGTTAACTTCTTTTTCAGTGAGGAAACGCCACTTTCCGCGGGGCAGGTCCTTTTTTGTCAGGCCTGCAAAAATAACGCGATCGAGTTTTGTCACCTTGTAGCCAAACTGCTCGAAGAGGCGCCTTACCACGCGGTTCTGACCCGAGTGCAATTCAATACCCACTTCTTTCTTTGTTTCGGCCTTATCAATATATGATACGGCATCGGGCACCACAAGGTTATCGTCAATCTTCACTCCATTGGCAATTTGTTCCAAATCGGCTTTGGTAACGGCCTGGTCGAGATGCACGTGGTAAAGTTTTCTTACGCCATGACGCGGGTGGGTGAGTTTTTTGGCCAATTCGCCGTCGTTGGTAAGTAGCAGCAGTCCGGTAGTGTTGCGGTCGAGCCTTCCCACGGGGTAAACGCGCTCGCGGCCAGCATTTCTGATCAATTCCAGCACGGTTTTACGGTCCTGTGGGTCGTCGGAAGTGGTTATATAATCCTTTGGCTTGTTGAGCAGGATATATACTTTCTTTTCGTTCACCAGTCGCTGGGTGCCATACATCACTACGTCGCCGGGCATTACTTTTACGCCCATCTCGGTCACGATTTTGCCGTTTACGGTAATGGCGCCGTTTTTAATAAGCATGTCGGCTTCGCGCCTGGAGCATACGCCGGCATTGGCAATGTATTTATTCAGCCTGCTGCTGTCGTCGAGTATTTTGCGGGGTTCTCTGCTACTTCGGTCGGGTTTGCCTTTGGCATAAGGTCGTCCGGAAGCCGGACGATCTTTCGAGTAGCTGCGTTCGCTACGTTCTGGTCGGTCACTTGAATAGGGCCTGTCGGAGGAGTAGCTGCGTTCGCCCCTGCCGCTGCGATCGCCAGAAGAAGGCCTTCCGGGAGATTGCCTGCGATCACCAGTCTGCGGACGGTCCTTTGAAAAAGGTTTTTCCCTGGAGAATTTACGGTCACCGGCTTCTGGTCTGTCTTTCGAATAGGGTTTTTCCCTGGAAAATTTGCGGTCGCCAGTACTTGGACGATCTTTGGAATAGGGTCTTTCTTTGGAGAATTTACGATCGCCCGATTCGGGTCGATCTTTCGAAAAGGGTCTTTCCCTGGAAAATTTGCGGTCGCCAGTATTTGGACGGTCTTTCGAAAAGGGTTTGTCTTTGGAGAATTTGCGGTCGCCCGATTCGGGTCGATCTTTTGCATGTGGCCGATCTTTCGAAAAAGGCCGATCTTTTTTGTAGGGGCGGCCTTCGGTGCGGGGCCTGTCGGAACGGGCCTCACGGCCGGTGCTTTTTCCGGTGGTTTTTGAGCCAGGGCGGCCCGGACGTGCCTTACGCCGGTCTCCACCGGGCCTGGCAGATGTGTTTCTCATTCGTTTCTAAAATTGAGGTGTTTAAATTCAACGGTAAATCCGTTAAAAAAGTGTCAGGTTTGGATCCTGCCATGGTTTAATTAATTCGGGGGTGTTCAATGCCGCACTGTTCACTTTGGGCGACACTTTGTAGCTTTCCATTTCCCCGGAAGGGAAAGGAACGAGCAGATCATTGAGTTTTTCTGTTTCGGGTTCATTCAGCCATGCCATGCTTTCCTCTTTGCCGAGGATAACAGGCATGCGGTCGTGAATGCCACCCAGTAATTCGTTTGCCCTTGTGGTGACAATGGTAAAGGCAAAAGCAGTGGAGCCATCGGGCTGCACCAGCTGGTCAAAAAGTCCTGCAAAGGCAAAAAGGCCGTCATTTTTGAGCACAAAACGCCAGGGTTGTTTTGTTTTTCCAAGCTTTTCCCATTCAAAAAAACCATCAGCAGGTATCAGGCAGCGCTTACGTGGAAGCAGCACTGAAAACATTTTTTTCTGGTGCAGCGATTCTGACCGGGCATTGATCACTATGGGCGGCGTTCGGGAAGTGCTTTCCCATGGTGGTTGCAGCCCCCAGCGAAAATGCTGCAGCCTGTCGGGCTGGTTCATTGCGATAACCGGCAGCAACTGGGTTGGGGCAGCATTGTAAAGCTCGCCTTCAAAGGCCGCAGGAATGGTAACACTGAAATGATCGCCAATTTCCCTGGCTTTTTTACTTATCGAATATCGGCCACACATAAAAGCTGGTTTCTACAAAAAAAGGCGCTGGAAGCGCCTTCGTAACTTTTCAGAATGCCTGGCTTAGCCGGCTATCTTGTTCAATTGGTCAAAAGCGCCATTAACTTTCTCGAGCAATTCATCAAACAGGGCCCGGTAGTAGTTTTTCAGGCTCTGACCGTTTTCATTCACCTCAGGATTGTTGATGCGGGTGATAAGACTCTCGCGGTACTCGATCATCTCGTTTATGATCTGATCCAGCTCTTCTTGCTTGTCCTGCTGGGTGTACTGATGAATCATGCAGGTACCGATCACTTCGTCGATCAGGTAGTTAAGGTCTTTCTTAAGGTTTTTGATGCTTGCCATTGTTGTGTATTATTTTGGCTGCAAAATTAACAATTGTTTTTGAGCCTTTTCACAAAAAAATTTAATAGTTGCGATTAATTGAAATCGATCAGTTCAATTTCGAAAATCAGGACGGCATTCGGCGGTATGGTATAGGTTCCATTGGGGCCGTAACCCAGCCCGGAGGGCATCAGAAGTATGCCTTTGCTGCCTTTGTCAAAAAGGGGAAGTCCGTAACGAAAACCCAGAATGGTGTTTTGCAGGTTGAACTGGGCGTTATTTTGTCCATCAAATTCTTTTCCACTCAGCAATTTGCCTGTGTAGTTTAATCTCACCGTGGAGTTTTGCGTTGGAAATGTTGAAGAGCCTTCTTTGGTAACTAAATAAAACACGCCCGATTCGTGTTCAATGGCATCAAGGTTGTTTTTTTCGAGGTATTCGATGATTTTTTCACGGTCTTTTGCTGCAATTTTTTCAGGATCGTCAGAGCCACATGCAGCAAACAAAAAAACTACCGCAAGCATTGCCAACCATTTGACCGGATTTAAGATGCTGATTTTTTTCATTATAGGGAAACAGTTCAAAAACTTTTTTCAGTTGCAAATTTACAAAGAAAAGTTGAGAGCATGGGTTAAAAATAGAAAAAGCCGGACGAGCCGGCTTTTTCTGAGAAAACAAAACCAAAAGAACACTAAACAAAAGTTACATAAGGAAAACGGAAAAGCATTAGTCTACATTATCATGCAGAAACGAATTGTTCGATTTAATCTGGGTTGTATTGTCGTCGCCTTCGTTGAGAGTATATCTCGAAACTTGCGATTCTGAGCTGAGGGGGGTGTTGTTAAGCACCACATTTCTCCTTACAAATGCGGGTTGTCTTTCGAGGTCCTGCAGCCCTTCAGGGGTTTTGAGCTTCATGCTGAGTTCGCGAAGCCTTTGCTCGCGATCCATCATTTTGCGTTTGAGTTCAGCTTCGGAAACCGGGTTGGCAGTAGGCTCGTCGTCGTAATGGGTTTCCCGGGCGGGCCGCTCGCTGCTTTGCATCCTGGTTTCAGAGATGGCTTGGCCTTGGTCGTTTTCCGAAACCGGGAACTCGAAGGTAACGGGAGCCGGCTCGGGCCTTACCTCGGGTTTGCTTTCGGCGGGTGTATCTGAAGGGGTGTTTTGCTTAAGGAATGGCATGCCGGGTTTGTTCTCCTGCTGGCCGGCTTGCTGGTAAACAGCTTCAGTGGTTTTTTCAGGCATTTTTACCACCGTTTTTTCAGGTATCTGTTCGGTATGAAACATTTTGCCTGATGAGAATCCTGTGGCAACCAGGGTTACATTGATATTGCTGCCAAGCGATTCATCCTTGCCAAGGCCCCAGATAATTTCGGCAGTCGAACCGGATTCTTCCTGGATGTAATCGGTAATCTCGCTGATCTCGTCCATAAGAATCTCTTCGGTACCGCTGGTAATATTGAGCAGGATATTTTTTGCACCCTTGATGTGGTTGTCGTTGAGCAGGGGAGAGGAGAGTGCCATCTCGATTGCTTTAATGGCGCGGTTTTCGCCTTCGGCGCTTCCGCTGCCCATAATGGCTACACCGCTGTTCGACATAACGGTGCGCACATCGGCAAAGTCAACATTGATATTCCCCGTAAGGGTAATGATCTCGGCAATGCCTTTGGCTGCCGTGGTGAGCACATTGTCGGCCCGGGCAAATGCCTCGCTGACCGATAAGTTACCGTAGAGCTCGCGCAAGCGGTCGTTGCAAATTACCAGCAGGGTGTCTACATGCTCCTGCAGCTGTTTAATGCCTTCTTCAGCTTGCTGGCGGCGCTTGCGTCCTTCAAACATAAAAGGGATGGTGACGATGCCCACGGTGAGGATGCCCATTTCCTTTGATGCACTGGCAATTACAGGCGCTGCACCGGTGCCGGTGCCCCCGCCCATGCCTGCGGTAATAAACAGCATTTTTGTGCCTTTTTCCAGCATTTCCTTGATGCGGTCCAGGTCCTCAATGGCGGCATTTTTGCCCACTTCAGGTAGGCTTCCTGCTCCGCGGCCGTCGGTAAGGCTTACGCCGAGTTGGATTTTGTTGGGAACAGGGCTCATGTCCAGGGCCTGGCTATCGGTATTGCACACAAGAAAGTCAACACCTTCAATACCTTGCTTGAACATATGGTTCACGGCATTGCTGCCGCCGCCACCAACTCCCAGCACTTTAATAATGGAAGACTGGTTCTTTGGCAGGTCGAATTTGATCATGTCTTTGGTCATAATTTCGGAGTTGAAGGTAAATATTTTAAGCAAAAAGGTTGGGCGGAATTTCTTTCTTTTATTAACAGGTTTTTCCGCCTTATTGTTAATAAAATCGGATTAAATGGGTTGGTCTTTTTCAAAGAATTCCATACCTTGGTTGAATAACTTTGAAAAAAAGTTACCTCTAATGATTGGCCTGGAAGTTTTTGGATTTTGTCCTTTCTTCCTTATTTCAGTATTGTCGAGGCCTTTGATAACCAGACCGATGCCTGTGGCATGCATGGGGCTTCCGTTTTCTCCTGCAAGGGTTTTGGCCAAATGTTCGTTAGGGTAGCCAATGCGTGTATCCATACCTGTGATAAACTCGGTAAGTTGGGCGGCGTGGCGCAGCTGGCTGCCGCCTCCGGTTAATACAATGCCTGCAATAAGTTTTTTCTCGAAGCCCGAGTTTTTAATTTCGTACAAAACGTGTTCAATGATTTCTTCCATTCGCGCCTGAATAATGTGGGCCAGGTTTTTGCGCGAAATTTCCTTGGCGCCGCGTCCCCTGATGCCTGGAATGGAAATGATCTCCTCATCTTTGTTTTCGCTGGCCAGGGCCGAACCGAACATTTTCTTGAGCTCTTCGGCCTGGCTGCGGATTATGGAACAGCCTTCCTTTACGTCATCGGTAATCACGTTACCGCCAAGTGGAATCACCGCCGTGTGGCGTATGATATCGTCCTGGAAAATGGCAATGTCGGTGGTGCCCCCGCCAATGTCGACAAGGGCTACGCCGGCTTCTTTTTCTTCATTGCTTAAAACGGCTTCGGCCGAAGCCAGCGGCTCAAGGATCATGCTTGAAATCTCGAGCCCGGCTTTCTTAACACATTTTTCGATGTTTTTGGCTGCAGCCACCTGCCCGGTGATGATATGGAAGTTGGCTTCCAGACAAATTCCCGACATGCCAACCGGTTTGCGGGTCCGCTGCTGGTTGTCGATTATGAAATCCTGCGGAATCACATGAATGATTTCTTCGCCGGGAGGCAGCACCAACTTATACATGTTTTCTATGAGGTTGGTCACATCATCCTGGCTAATGTCATCATCGAGGCTGTTTCGCATGATGCTGCCGCGGTGCTGAAGGCTGCGAATGTGCTGCCCGGCAATGCCCACATTTACCAGCTTAATGTCGATGTCAGAAGCTTTGCTGGCCTCCTCTACCGCTTTTAATATCGAATCGACCGTGTCTTGTATGTTCTCTACCACGCCGCGGTTCACCCCCAGGGAGTCCGACCGCCCGAGACCTAAAATCTCCACCTTTCCGTATTCGTTTTTCCGGCCAACGATACATGCGATCTTGGTTGATCCAATGTCTAATCCGGCGACAATTTCTGATTGTGTCATAACAATTCTATTTTGAACAAATTACCTGATTACTATACTTCACATTTATCCTTCTGTAATGACTCCAGCCAGTTCTGGTCAGACCATTCTGATAAAAAGCCATCAGTTTTTTGAATTTATGCTCCATTTGGTCAATGCCTCCAAATTCCACAATGTGCCCGCCGTTTTTCGGGGTAAGTTCGAACTGTCCGTTGGGCGTAACATAAACATGATCTATAAAAGCGTTCCAGAAGGGGTCGTTTTCAATATAAAGGGCCAGCCGATGCAAATTCCTGAGTCTTTGTTCGTTCGACGATATTTCGCGCTGGTCCTTTTCCTCGAGTAAGTCGGTCAGTGGCGAATACCCGGCATTTATGTGTCCGGTGGCTATCAGCACCCTTGCCGTGTAATCGTTGCTCAGGGGCATCATGCGGCCGGCGCGATCGATATAAAACCCCTGGTTGTGGGCATTGATTACTCTAATTAAGGGTTGCCGCTGCGTAATGTTTACATGCAACTCACCGTTGATGTTGCGAAATACACTTGCTTTTTGCACATAGGGTATGCCTGTTACCACCGACTCTATTTGCCTCAGTTTGCCATCGGCAATGGGCTTGCCCTCAATTTCGCTGGTGGCATTCAATACCCTGGCTCTCACTGTTTCGGGCTGAATGAAATGATGCCCGCAGCGGTAATCTACGCTTACCTGCAATGGGCTGCTTGGAAGCTGTCGATTCTGCTCCACGGCAAAGCCCAGCAGCACAAACAAACCTGCTGGAATAGCAATCAGGAGCAATATGTTGATTATTTTTCTGATCATAATCTTTTGTCCTTCAAAAACAAAGCAATTTCAGGCACCAGGCGGTCAATATCGCCGGCGCCCATGGTTAGCAGAACCTCCGGAGGATTTTTCTCCAGCTCATAAAAAATGTCTTCCTTATTTATAAATTTCTTTTCGCTCATGTCGATTTTTTCGAGCAGCATTTGCGATGTTACCCCTTCAATTGGCAACTCCCTTGCGGGATAAATGTCGAGCAGCAAAAGACGGTCGGTCAGTGCCAGAGTTTGCGCAAACTGCTCGGCCAGGTCTCGGGTGCGGCTGAAAAGATGTGGCTGGAAAATGGCCGTGATCTGCCGTCCGGGGTATAGTTCTCTTACAGCTTTGACGCAAGCCCTGATTTCTTCCGGATGATGAGCGTAATCATCAATAAATACCGTTTTTTCGTCCTGGTAGCAGGTTTCGAAGCGGCGCTTCACACCCCTGAAGGTAGATAAGGCAGTGGTAATCTGGCTGGCATCCACGCCCAGTGTCCATGCAATGGCAGCGGCACCCAGGGCATTTTCAAGGTTGTGACGCCCCGGCAGGCCCAGCGCAAACTGACTGGTTTTCAGTAAGCCATCAATAGCCGCCAGGTAACAGCCCTCCTTTACCTCCACGTTTTTTGCCATAAAATCGGCTTCCTGCTGGGTATGGTAGGTCAGGGTGCGGCCCGAAAAAGCCCGGGCTGCGCTTAGACCTTTCTTCAAAACCAGGGTGCCTGCGGGCTTAATACGTTTGACAAAATCATCGAAGCTGGCCCGTAGTGCCAGCTCCGTGCCATAAATATCGAGGTGGTCGGCGTCGATGGCGCTTATGAGCGCAATGTCGGGCCTGAGGTTCAGAAATGAGCGGTCAAATTCGTCGGCTTCCACCACCATCCACTCCGGCTGCTCATCGTCAAGGAAATTGGTTTGGTAGTTGGTGCTGATTCCCCCGAGGAAGGCAGTGGTTTTAATGCCGGCAGTTTTTAAAATATGGGCCACCATGGTGCTGATGGTAGTTTTTCCGTGGGTGCCGGCAATGGCAATGGTAGGCAGCTGGCCCGAAATAAGACCGAGCAGTTCGGCACGTTTCATCAAAGGCACGCTTTTCGCGGAAAGCGCTGCAAACAAAATGGTGCTTTTGGGTACTGCCGGAGTATATACAGCCAGGTCGATCTGCTCCGGAAGTATGCTTTCCTTGTCATCAAACCAAACCTGGATCCCTTCATTTTGCAAGGCCTGGGTAATGGGCGAGGGGGTTCGGTCGTAACCACTTACTTCAATTCCCCGGGCATGGAAATAGCGTGCAAGGGCGCTCATGCCAATGCCGCCAATACCCAGGAAAAAGATGTTATGTAAGCGGTTCAGATCCATTTTATTTTGTTTTAATAAGCCCAAGGGCCTCGCCGGCAATTACGTTGGCTGCATCGCGAAACGATAATCCGACAAGCCGTTCCTTCAGCCTGAATTTCTTTTCTTCGTCCTTTATCAGGTCTATCACAACGGGTCCCAGCTTTTCAATGGCCTCATGGTCTTTTACAAGTAAGGCTGCGTGATGATTAACAAGTGCCAGCGCATTTTTTGTCTGGTGGTCTTCGGCCACATTGGGCGAAGGGATAAGAATGGCTGGTTTTTGTACGGCACAAATTTCAGAAACTGCAATGGCGCCTGCGCGGCTCACCACGGCGTCGGCTGCGGCATAGGCAAAATCCATGCGGTCAATAAACTGGTTCACATACACACCCTTTTCGTACCCTTTGGCCTGATCGAGGGCTTGCTGGTAGTAAGTGGTGCCCGTTTGCCAAATCAGTTGTATATCGTTTTGCACAAACAACGGAAGGTTTTTGCTGATGCTTTCGTTGATGGTGCGGGCACCAAGGCTGCCACCGGTAACGAAAAGCACGGGCTTATCCGGCGTAAAGCCAAAGAACGCCATGGCTTGCTCGTATTTTCCTTCCAGGCTCACTATATCCTGTCTTACCGGATTTCCCGTAAGGAAAAGCTTTGATTTGTCGAAGAAGCGCTCCATGCCATCATAGGCCACACATATTTTGCTTGCTTTTTTGCCCAGTAACCTGTTGGTAAGGCCAGGAAAAGAATTCTGCTCCTGGATTAGGGTAGGAATGCCCTGTTTCGCTGCAGCCCTCACCAAAGGTCCGCTGGCATAACCACCCACGCCGATTACCACATCTGGTTTAAAGCGCTTAACAATGTTTCTGGCCCTGATCAAACTGTCGCAAAGCTTAAAGGGAACCTCCAGGTTTTTCCAGGTGAGCCTGCGCTGCAGACCAGAAATATTAAGCCCGATAATATGGAAACCTGCCGCAGGAACCTTTTTCATCTCCAAACGGCCCTTGGCCCCTACAAAAAGAATTTTGGCATTGTACACCTTCTTTTTTATGGCCAGGCCAATGGCAATAGCCGGGAACACGTGGCCCCCGGTTCCTCCGCCGGCAATGATTACCCGCAGTACCTTAGCTTGTTGTAATTGCTCTTCCATTTAATTCGTCTTCTTCAACCTTTCGGCTAACACTTAAAATGATACCAATGGCCAGGCTCGAAAACCAAAGTGAGGTACCGCCCATGCTGATAAGTGGCAGGGGCTGCCCCGTTACCGGGAAAATATTTACGGCTACTGCCATATTAATCATGCCCTGAAATACCAGGCTGAAACTCAAGCCTGCCACCAACAATGCCCCGAACGTGCCGGGGCTTTTCTTGGAGATTTTTATGGCGCGGTAAAATAAAATGAGATACAGCAGCAGCACAAAAAAACCTCCCACGAAGCCGTACTCTTCAATAATAATGGCATAAATAAAATCGGAGTAGGCGTGTGGCAGGAAATTACGCTGGGTGGAGTTGCCGGGCATTTTTCCGATGGCGCCACCTGAGGCAATGGCAATTTTGGCCTGCTGGGTTTGATAAGTATCGCCTGTATTGGTAACAAAGGTGGTCACGCGCTTGCCCCATACTGAAACCCTGCTTTCAGGCATTTTTGAAGCCACAAAAACAAATAGCAGCAGGCTTAGCAATCCGATACCGCCAAAAGCAGCCAGGTATTTAATGTTCACTCCGCCAATAAACATCAAAATGGCGCAGGTAACGAAAAGAATGGCAGCTGTAGACAGGTTGGCCGGAAGAATCAGCATCGTAATGATCAGCACTGGCACCAGCACCGGCATAAAGGCTTCCTTAAAGTCTTTGATGGTTTCCTGTTTTTTTGTCAGCATCCTGGCAACATACATAATCAGAGCCAGCTTGGCAAAGTCGGAACTCTGAAAACTAATGTTTATAATGGGAAGGGTAAGCCAGCGGCTGGCTTCGTTTATGTTGGTTCCCCTTACCAGGGTGAGCAGCAGCAAGGGTGCCGCCACCCATAAGGCCAATTGAGAGATGCGCGAGTAATAGGTGTATTTAATGCGGCTTGCAAGCAACATGAGGCCCAGGCCAAGCAGCATAATAATAAAGTGCTTGATGATATAGTACTCCGTGTTTCCCGAACGGTATTTGTAGGCCAGGGTTCCTGTGGAGCTGTAAACCGCCAGCAGTGAGAAAATAGACAGGAAAATCACCACCATCCAGATGGCCCTGTCGCCTTTAATTTTTTCCAGCACTTTATTCATTACCCTAATTTTTTACAGATCATATACAGCCTGCTTGAACTGCTTGCCACGGTCTTCGAAGTTTTCGAAAAGGTCGAAGCTTGCGCAAGCCGGCGAAAGAAGCACTACGTCGCCCGGCGCACCTGCCAGGTAGGCTGCCTTTACGGCATCGCGGGCAGTGCGGGTTTCGAAAATGGCCGGAACAATGGCTCCAAAAACTTCCTTTATACGGCTGTTATCCTTGCCCAGGCATACTATTGCCTTAACCTTTTTCTCTACCAACTCAAGCAGGCCGCTGTAGTCGTTGCCTTTGTCCTGTCCGCCCACTATCCAAATCACGGGTTTGTTCATTGACTCCAGGGCATACCAGGTGGAGTTGACGTTGGTGGCCTTGCTGTCGTTAATGAACTCAATGCCACGCACAAAGCCCAGGGGCTCCAGCCTGTGCTCCACATTCTGAAAGTCGCTCAGGCCTTCGCGTATAACCTCCTTGCGGATGTCGAGCAGGCGAGCAGCAATACCGCTTGCCATACTGTTGTAGATATTATGTCTTCCCTTCAGGCTCAGTTCAAGGATATCCATGTTGAATTCCTCAGTATTTAAGTTAATATTCAGTTTCCCATCATTACTGGTCCAGGCTCCTTCCTTCAGAGGGTGTGCTATGCTGAAAGGAATCAGCCGTGGTCCATTATTTTTTTGCACCATCTTCGTTTGCAGCACCGGGTCGTCAGCACAATAAATGCAGTACTGTTCGGGTGTCTGGTTTTGCATAATGCGAAGCTTTGATTCGGTGTATTTTTCAAAGCTGTGGTCGTACCGGTCGAGGTGATCTGGCGTTATATTGAGCAGCACGGAAATATCGGCTCTGAATTCCAGCATTCCATCGAGTTGAAATGATGAAATTTCCAGCACATACACATCATGCTGCTGTTCTGCCACCTGCCATGCAAAACTGCTTCCCACATTGCCCGCTATCCCCACGTTCAGTCCGGCTTTTTTCATGATATGGCCGGTGAGCAGGGTAGTGGTGGTTTTTCCGTTGCTGCCGGTAATGCAAATGGTGCGTGCATTGGTATACCTGCCGGCAAACTCAATTTCTGAAACCACCGGAATGCCTTTGGCGCGAATAGCTTTCACCAAAGGCACCCTATCGGGTATACCCGGGCTTTTCATCACCTCGTCAGCATTCAGGATGGTTAATTCTGAATGCCTTCCTTCTTCCCAGCTTATGTCATTATGTATAAGAGCGTCCTTGTAATGTTTTTTTATGGGCTGCAGGTCCGAAACAAATACCTCCCAGCCTTTTTTGCGGGCAAGAATGGCCGTTCCTGTTCCGCTTTCTCCTGCTCCCAGTATGACCAGCCGCCTGCCCATGTTTGCTACCTCAGTTTGAGGGTAATCACACTGAACACCGCCAGTATGATGCCCACAATTAAAAATCGCTGCACAATCTTGGCCTCATGGTAACCCATTAACTGGTAGTGGTGGTGCAGGGGGGCCATTTTGAAAATACGCCTTCCTTCGCCAAAGCGCCTTTTGGTATATTTGAACCAGCTTACCTGCATTACTACCGATAGGTTTTCCATGAAAAACACACCGCAAAGCACCGGAATGAGCAACTCTTTGCGAATTACAATGGCAAACACCGCGATAATTCCACCGAGAGCCAGGCTGCCGGTATCGCCCATAAAGACCTGGGCCGGGTAGGTGTTATACCACAAAAAGCCAATGCAGGCCCCAACAAAGGCGGCAATGAAGATTACCAGTTCGCCCGTCATGGGTATGTACATAATGTTGAGGTAGTTGGCAAAAACGGTGTTGCCCGAAACATATGCCAGTACCCCAAGGGTTACCCCGATAATAGCCGAGGTGCCTGTGGCCAGCCCATCGAGTCCGTCGGTGATATTGGCACCGTTTGAGACGGCTGTAATAATGAGGATGACAATGGGGATAAATATAAGAAAGGCCCATTTTGTGTAACCCTCGCCCAGAAACCTGAGCAGCACGGCATAATCAAATTCGTTGTTCTTGAAAAAGGGAATAGTCGTCTTGGTCGATTTTACTGATTCCCTTGAGAACGTTGCCGCCGGGCTTGCCGCATCGTCAATGACCAGTATTTCGCTGGTGGTTTCAAAAGCCAGATTTTCCTGGCCTTTTTCGCGTATTACCACCGAATCGTTAAAATACAGGGTAACGCCAACAATGATGCCCAGGGTGATCTGCCCAAGGATCTTGAACTTTCCGTGCAGGCCTTTTTTATCTTTTTTAAAAACTTTGATATAATCGTCAATAAAGCCGATGATCCCCAGCCAGATGGTCGAAACCAGCATCAGGATAATATAAATATTGTCGATTCTGGCAAACAGCAGGGTAGGAATTACAATGGCGGCTATTATTATTATTCCTCCCATGGTTGGCGTTCCCTGCTTTTTCATTTGCCCCTCCAGTCCGAGGTTTCTCACCTCTTCGCCCACCTGCTTTTTCTGCAGGAGGCGGATAATGCGACGGCCCGAGATCATGGTGATAAAGAGTGAAAAGATCACCGCCATGCCTGCCCTGAACGAGATATACTGAAACACCCCCGTGCCGGGAATGTCAAAGGCTTTATCAAGGTATTCGAACAAGTAATACAGCATCTTTTGGCTTTTTTAATTTTTCAGTTTTTCAGGCCAGGTATTCCAGTAAAATTTCTTTGTCGTCAAAGGGGTGTTTCATCCCCTTGATCTCCTGGTATTTTTCATGCCCTTTTCCTGCCACCAGAATAATGTCGCCCGGGTTAGCCATGGCACATGCGGCATTAATGGCTTCGCGGCGGTTAAGCACGGTTATGGTGATGCGGTTGCTCACCGGGTCGAGTCCGGATTTCATATCTTCAATAATTTTTTCCGGATCCTCAAAGCGTGGGTTGTCGCTGGTGAGTATCAATTTGTTGCTCAGCCTGGCGGCAATGGCAGCCATGGCGGGTCTTTTGGCGGCGTCGCGATTTCCTCCGCAGCCCACCACGGTGATGAGCTTTTCCGTTCCGGTACGCAAGCTTCCAATGGTGTTAAGCACATTTTCAAGGGCATCAGGGGTGTGGGCGTAATCTACAATACCAATAATATTATCCCTTCCGGTGAAAAAGTCGAAGCGGCCTTCCGCAGGTCGGCAAGAGCTCAGAGGTGCAAGCACTTCATCGGGCTCTTGTCCCAGCATACGGGCCGCTGCATATACTGCCAGCAGGTTGTAGGCATTAAAATCGCCCACCAGTTTGCACCACACCTCCCGGCCTTCAATCAGCAACTGCTGGCCCGCAAAGCCATTTTCGAGCACCTTGCCTTTAAAGTCGGCAATGGTGCGAAGGCTGTAAGTCTTTTTGCCGGCGCGGGTGTTTTGAAGCATTACCCAGCCGTTCTTGTCATCGATATTGGTAATGGCAAAAGCCTTGGCATCGAGCTGGTCGAAGAAGGTTTTTTTGGCTTTAAGGTATTCACTGAAGGTTTTGTGAAAATCCAAATGGTCGTGTGTGAGATTGGTGAAAATGCCACCAACAAAATGAATTCCGGCAATACGCTGTTGGGCTACAGCGTGTGAGCTCACTTCCATAAAGGCAAACTCACAACCTGCCTCCACCATTTGGCTGAGCAGTTCGTTGAGTTGCACCGGGTCGGGGGTGGTGTAATTAGCCGGAATCTCAGTCTGCCCAATCAGGTTGCGAACCGTAGAGATCATTCCACAAACATATCCTAACTGGGTAAACAATTCATGAAGCAGGGTAACCACCGTAGTCTTGCCATTGGTTCCTGTTACTCCAACAAGCCTAATCTTTTCGGAAGGATTGCCAAAAAAGTTCGAAGCAATAATTCCCAGCGCCTGGGCCGAATCTTTTACCCTTATAATTGTGGCCTTTTCGCTGATTTTCTCGGGTATCTCCTGGCAAACGATGGCCGTAGCACCACTTTCGATGGCTTTATCAATATACAGATGCCCATCGGTGGTGAGACCTTTTACCGCAACAAACAAAGTTCCGGGCTTAACCTTACGCGAGTCGAAATCCACAGCAAGCACTTCCCTGTCAAGCACCCCATGGGTTTCGAGCAGTTCGGCCTTATATAATATGTCGCGTAGGTTTCTCACTATGAAAAATTAGTTCAGTTCAACGTAAATCTGGTTGCCCGGGTTAAACCTTATTCCGGGTTGCAGGCTTTGCCGCCTAACGGTGCCGCGTCCGCTAAAACGCACCCTAAGTCCGGCATTTTCCAGCACGAAGAGGGCATCTTTGAGGCTCATGCCAACAACGTCGGGAACCAGGTTGTCAATGAAGTTCTTTTCCCAAAAACTCACCGTGTCGTTTTTGGCAATGGTGGTGGCCCAGGTGCTCTGGATATTGTCGATAAGCTTGCAGTCGAAGGCAGAATAAATAGTGCGTAAATCTTCGGCGTTGCCATTGCGGAACGATGGCAAAGAGGCCAGCAGGTTTTCGTAACCTGGCTGTGGGTAATTCAACTGGGTAGCAAAAATTTTGTCGGAAATTTCTTTAAAAACAGGTGCTGCCAGCTGCCCGCCACTGTATAAAAGTCCCCTGGGGTTGTGTATAACCACAATGATGCTGTAAGCAGGATTGTCGGCGGGGAAGTAACCTACAAACGATGAGCGGTAGGACGTGCGGCCGTGCACGTTGCGATATCCCTGGCTGGTGTTGGCCACCTGGGCGGTACCTGTTTTTCCGGCAATTGGGTAGAGGGGGCTGTAAATATTCTTGGCAGTGCCGTTTTCGACCACACCAATGAGCATCTCCCGGATTAATTCGAGTGTTGAGTTGCTGGCAATGCTGCGGTTAATTACCTGTGGCTGGAATCGCCTGATGGTTTTTCCGGTTTGCCTAATTTCTTCCACAAACATGGGCTTCATCATGCGGCCATTGTTGGCCACTGCATTGTAAAAAGCGAGCGTTTGAAGGGGGGTGAGCGCTACGCCGTAGCCTATCGACATCCACGGAAGTGAGACACCCGACCAGGATGGGCTCTTCGGATCGCTGATAAAAGGCTGTCCCTCGCCGGTGATCTCCAGGCCCAGCGGCTTGTCAAGGCCCATGGACTTCAGCCTGTCAACAAAATGCTGTGGTTTGTCCTTGTAAGCCTTGACTACGAGTTGCGAAATTCCCACGTTAGACGAAACTTCGAATGCATGCCTGGCAGTGATGCTTCCATAACCGCCCTCCTTAGCATCGCGCATCACGCGGTCGGCATAAGCAAGCGTTCCGTTGCCGGTATGTACCATTTCTTCGGGTTTCACTTTGCCGTCTTCCAGCAGCGAAATCATGCTGGCCAGTTTGAAAGTGGACCCTGGCTCGGTACTCTCGCCCACGGCGTAGTTGAAAGTTTCTTCGTAGTTGCCCGCTGGCCGGCGGGTGAGGTTGGATATGGCCTTTATCTTTCCGGTGGAAACCTCCATGACCACGGCGGTTCCAAACTCTGCTTCGGCACGGGTTAGCTGCCTCAGCAGGGCATTTTCAACAATATCCTGTATGTTTATATTTATAGTGGTGATAAGGTCTTTGCCGTTTTCAGGCTGTATCTCATTCTCGTCGTTAATGGGCACCCAGTTTCCTCCTGATACTCGCTGCATCAGCCGCTTGCCCTGAATTCCTTCGAGTTCACTTCGGTAAGCGCCCTCCAGACCCACATAAACACCTTCGCGTTCGTAGCCAATGGTGCGCTGTGCCATGGTGCGGTAGGGCATTTCGCGCCGTGCCCGTTCAATAGGGATAAAGCCTCCCCGGAATTTTCCCAGCCTGAAGATTGGAAAGTTTCGCAATTCCTGCAACTGATGGTAAGAAACATTGCGCTTCACCAGAAAATACCGGTCCTGGTTGCTGCGGGCATTGGTCAGTTCGGAAAAATACCTGGCTTTCGACCTGTCGCCAAATAGTTGTGAAAGCATCAAGGCCAGCGAATCGACACCCTGCCTGAATATCTTATCATCAATAACATCTTTGCTAAGGTCCATTCTGATTTCGTAAATGGGCACACTGGTTGCCAGCAAGCGGCCGTCCTCGGCGCATATGTCGCCTCTTATGGCATCGATGTTTTCGTAACGGATGGTCGAGGCCTTGGCCATCTCGCGCCATTTGTCACCTTCAACAGTTTGGATATAAATCACCTTTACCAGTATGGCTAATCCCAGCAATACCATGGAAAAATATACCAGGTAAAGGCGTCGCATTATGTTCTTCTTCTCGTCCATTGCTTGTTTGCCTGCCGTAATTTGCTAGTTCAACAACCTTCTCAAAATACTTGCATTAGTTCTCTGATCCGAAATTTGTCTTGGTGGTACCGTGGATTCAACAAAACCCCTGCTTTGCAACCTGCGCGCAATTTCCGACTGGTTACTCAGGTACATCAACTCCGACTTGGTGAGGGTGTGCCGTGTTCGAAGTTCTACGATCTCTTTGCGCAGAGCTTCTACCTCACGAGCCTGTTTTTCAGCGTAATAGGTGTTTGAAATGAAGAAAAGAGCCAGACCGGCCAGGAAAAAGAAAAAAGGCAATAAAGCTGCCACCTTATCGCGGGTGAGCATGGTACCATCGAGCAACGACTGGATGAAACGCGAAACAGCTCCCTTTTTGGTTGCTGTTTTTTCTTTCTTTCTCTTTTTGAAACTGTTTTCCCCCATTGGTTTCTCCAAATATTTTTATTCTCTTTTTTCAGCTATCCTTAGCCTTGCGCTGCGTGCCCTGTTGTTGCGGTCAATTTCTTCCTGTTCGGGCATGATGGTTTTGCCAACAGGTACCATGGGTGTGAGCGGATTGCCGTAGAAGTCCTTCTCCATTTCTCCCCTGAAATTGCCCGATTTCATAAAGTGCTTTACCAGGCGGTCTTCGAGCGAGTGGTAGGATATGACGACGAGCCTTCCCCTGGGTTTGAGCACCTCGACACTTTGCTCCAGGAATTCCTTCAGGGCATCCAGCTCTTGATTAACTTCAATTCGCAGGGCTTGAAAAACCTGCGCAAAAAACTTGTTTTCCTTTCCCCTGGGCGCCAGCCTGGTAAGCAGGGCTGTGAGCTGGGTGGTGGTGTCGATGGCCTCTGTTTTTCGCTGCTTGTCAATGACTCCTGCAATCTTGTAGGCATTACGCAGCTCTCCGTAAAGGAAAAACAGGTCGGCCAGTTTCTCAGTGGGATATTCATTAACCACATCCCTTGCGGTAAGCCCAGCATCCATATTCATTCGCATGTCGAGCGGCCCCTCGAAGCGGGTCGAAAAACCCCTTTGGGCCTGGTCGAACTGGTAGGAAGAAACGCCGAGGTCTGCCAGAATGCCATCTACAGGCAGTTGCCCGTAAAGTTTCAGAAAGTTCCTCATGTACCTGAAGTTCTGATTCAGGAAAAGGATTCGCTCATCGTCGGGAACATTGGCAGCCGCATCCTTGTCCTGATCAAAGGCAATAAGTTTTCCTTGGGGAAGCTTTTCGAGGATAATTGCCGAATGTCCGCCACCGCCAAAGGTGGCGTCTACGTAACGACCGCCAGGGCTGATGTTAAGGCCTTCAACGGCGGCTTCTGCCAGTACCGGGTCATGATATACTTTCATCTCCGGATTGGTTTTTTATTTTGCCCATTACATCCTCTGCAAGAGAGGAGAAGTCTTCCGGTTCATTGTTCATCATCGACTCATACACATCCTTAGCCCAGATCTCAACCCTTTGTCCGTAAGCAAAAAGAACAATTTCCTTATCAATACCTGCGTAATCAAGCAAAGTTTTAGGCAGGAGTAATCGACTGGCTGCATCAAGGGTAATTTCGGAGGCACCCCTGAAAAAGTACCGCACAAACTCGCGGTTCTTCTTGTTATAAAGGTTCAGCGAGTTTACCTCCCGCGAAATCTTTTGCCATTCGCTCTCCGGGTAAAGCGTAAGGTTCTTTTCAAAACCACGGTTAATGACAAAACGCTCCTGGTCACCTTCCGATAATTGCTTTTTCAAGCCGGAGGGCAACATGAAGCGGCCTTTGGAGTCGACCTTACAATCAAATTCTCCAAGTAGATAGGTCATTTTCCCACGTGTTGGTTTTGGATTGTAAATATAAAGCAATTTTTACCACTTTTTACCACTTTTTACCACATTGTTAATAACTTTTCGCCCTCTAAAGACACTATTTTAAAGAAAAAAATCGTAAACAACTGATAATCAATGAAAAATACATGTAACGCATTTACACTCAAAACACATGTTTTTGGAATACAGATTATTAGCTATTGCGGTGTTTTTTCTTGAATAATCCTTAATTTTGCAACTGGGTAAGTGTTTTCTGAGGTGAGCCTCACAAAAACCGATACCCGGAACCCCGGCGTTTTTATAATTTTTAAGACCATGTCAGACAGTCAGTTGACGGAAGAAAGTGAAGAGATCAGGGATTTTCTAAATGTGGACAGTGTTTTCCGCAAAAAAGGCAGAAAGATTTATCCTTACATTCCTGGGTTCTTGATACGTTACATTGCGCGCATTGTGCATCAGGATGAACTGAATGCGGCCATTAAGCGGCTGCATCACAAAAAGAACCTGGAATTTCTCGAGCATGTTCTTCTGAATGAATTTGGAGTGGAGATAGTGGTAAGGCATTTTGAAAACCTGCCAACCGACGGAAGGTTTATCGTAGCTGGTAATCACCCACTTGGGGGTATGGATGGCATGGCTTTGATGCATATAGTTGGGAAGAAGCGGCCCGATTTGAAATTTCTGGCCAACGATATTTTGCTTGAAATACCCAATTTGCGCGAGTTGTTTGTGCCCGTAAATAAGCATGGCCGCAGCACCCATGAAACAGTGCGCATAATGGATGAGCTTTTCAGCTCAGATGATGTGGTACTTGTTTTTCCGGCAGGGCTGGTTTCGCGCAAGCAAAAGGGTGGTATTTCCGACCTCGACTGGAAAAAGACCTTCATTACCAAAGCCATTAATTACCAGCGTGATATTGTTCCGGTACACATCGATGGCGAAAATTCACAGTTTTTTTACAACCTTGCCCGCTGGCGTAAGCGGCTCAGGGTCAAGGCAAACATTGAGATGCTTTACCTGCCCGATGAAATGTTCAAGCAGAAAGGGAAAAAAATTACGATTACCTTTGGTGAACCTGTATCATATGCTACCTTTACAAGAGCGTTAACCCATCAGCAATGGGCTGACCGCATGAAAGCACACGTTTACGGTTTGCCGGGGGGTAACTTGCAGTTTAAATTTTAAGGATCCAAAAATGGAGAAAGAAATATGAAGGAGCTGGAAGATGGTCTGATCCCACCCGTAGGCAGGGATCTGCTAAAGGCTGAACTTACCAGGGAGCGTTTTCTGCGAAATACAAACAATGCTTCCAATGAAATATATGTAGTGAATGCCCACAATTCGCCCAATGTAATGCGCGAAATTGGCAGGCTGCGCGAACTTTCTTTTCGTACCGCCGGCGGAGGTACTGGCAAGGCGCTCGACATTGATCATTACGATACCGATGTCAACCCCTATGAGCAGCTCCTCGTTTGGGATCCGGCAGCCGAGGAGATTCTCGGAGGTTACAGGTATATCATTTGCAAAAATGCCCCTGTCGACAGCCTGGGCGTTCCCAAACTCGCCACATCGGGCATGTTCCGGTTTTCTGAAAAATTCCTTTCTGAATATATGCCCTACACCATTGAGCTGGGTCGCTCCTTTGTTCAGCCAGCCTATCAACCCGCCCGCGAAAATCGCAAAAGCATATATTCGCTGGATAATTTGTGGGATGGTTTGGGTACGCTGATGGTTGACCATCCGGATGTGCGCTACTTTTTCGGAAAAGTGACCATGTACACCCATTTCAATATTTATGCCCGCGACCTTATCCTCTATTTCCTGGGAAGGTTTTTTCCCGATCCCGATAAACTGGTTTATCCTTTAAAGCCCATCAACCTCAAAACTCCTGTAGAAAAGCTGGAGAAGGTTTTTACCGCCGATACCCTGGAGGAAAACTATAAACTTTTATCAAAAGAGGTTAGAAAGCTCAAGGAGAATATTCCGCCGCTTATCAGTGCTTACAGTGGTCTCAGTTCAACCATGAAAACCTTTGGAACAGCTATTAACGAGGAGTTTGGCGGTGTGGAGGAAACAGGCATTTTAATTACCATTGCCGACATTCATGAGGGAAAAATTGAGCGTTATGTAAGGAATTACATCGATTCAAGAAAATGAAACTAATTCTCGCCAGGATTTCCTGGTTGGTAAACAATAGAGATGATAATCCGCACGGCCGAATTTATTAAAAGTTCACCCTCGTTGAGCGAGTGTCCTGAATCAACGCTTCCTGAATATGCTTTTATCGGGAGGTCTAATGTGGGCAAGTCTTCGCTTATTAACATGATCACAGGTCATGGTAAGCTGGCCAAGATTTCCGGCACCCCTGGCAAAACCCAGCTAATCAATCATTTTCTGATTAACGAATCGTGGTTTCTTACCGACTTGCCCGGCTTTGGCTTTGCAAAAGTGCCCTTAAAGATCAAGCGTAAGTGGGATAATATGATTCGCAACTTTTTGCTGAAGCGCTCCAACCTGGTTTGTTCCTTTTTATTGATTGACATAAGGCACGAACCTCAGAAAAACGACCTTGAATTTATGGCCTGGATGGCTGGCAGGCAAATACCCTTTTACATTGTTTTCACCAAGGCCGATAAACTTTCTCATAACCAGCGACAATCGGCCGTGGCGCAATATATGAAAGTGCTGTCGCAACAATGGGAACCACTTCCGCCTCATGTAATTACGAGCAGTGAAGCCAACCTTGGCCGCGAAGAGTTGCTCGCCCTGATAGAATCATTCAACCAGAGCTCTGTGGCTGAAGGCCTGGGCTAATCAGGGCCTGAATCCTGAACGGCTCAGAATCTTTTGCGAATCATTCTCCCTGAATAAGTCCTGCAGGCTTAGATCCTGATTTTTCTTCATATACTCCCTTACTATTTGCCAGCCAATAAATGCTGCCGTTCGCGGAGGCGCGTTGCGGGTAAATGGTGCAGTAAAAGGGGCATCGCCAATAAACTTAATGATAATTTGCCGGTCGCTTGAATAGAGCATTTCGTTCTCAAGAAAATACGACCAGACGCGCCCCACATTGGCTTGCAACCAACGGAGCTGCTCGTTGCTATAGGCAATTTTCAGGGTGTCGTGATGCTGCGGCAGCATACAATCGAGAAAATACAGCACCTTGCCTTCGTAAATCATAAAGTCGAGAAAGCGCTCAGGCATGGCAGTAACTTCCTGCAGGTGCTTCTCTCCCAGCATTTTCATCACATCGATGGCCACAAAAGGCGGCTGCATGCCAAAAGTCTGGTAAGCCGGCACCCCAACCTTAGGGTAATAATGATAGTCTTGGCCAAGGTACATATCGAGGCCAATTACCATAGTGTTTTCGTAATACTTAACAGGATAGTTGTAGTCGAGTCCCGAAATGTAGGTAAAGACCCCGGGCAAGGGTTGATTCGGATAATGGTACCTGTAGTACCTGAAGGCCGTGGTAAGCTCTTTCTCCAGGTTTTCCACATCGGGCCATACCTCCCGTGTGTCGAGGTATAGTTCGCGGGTTTGCGGATCGGTAATATAATCGAACAACTGCTGCTGGCCGGCTTCAGTATTAATTTCATCACCCAAAAAAATAAAAAAGCGGTCGATGTAGGGACCGATATCTTCCCTGAGGGCGTATGGGTTGAGGTTGAAAAGCACTTCTTCATATCGCCCAATAGAAACAGCATCGATGCTGATGTCCGATATATCGGCCTGGTAATGAGGTTTTTTTCCAAAACCGCCACACGAAGAAAGGCTCAGGGTTATTACAAACAATAAGGTGACAAGAGAAACTAAGCGGGCTTTAATTTTCATGCTGGTAAAAGAATTTTTGGTTTAAATGCCAAAACTAGGGTTTTGAAAGCGCAAAAAAATAAAAAATAATGGTTAATATTGTATGTAATTATAAATGTCAAAATTATGAAAAAATTACTCTTATCGGTTTTATTGGTAGCAATGCTGGCTCCTATGGCGCTGGCTGTTGATATGGGTGGGTTTCGCTTTGGTTTAAAAGCATCGCCTTCAGTGGCTTGGATGAAGCCCGAAACCAGTGGTTATGAGCCGGATGGAGTTCGCATTGGTTTTTCTTATGGCTTTATTAGCGATGTGGCCTTGGGCGATTTTTATTCCTTCTCTACGGGATTGAATATAAATATTATTGGCGGAAAACTGTTGTATCCGGAAATATTAGCACCCACCGAACCCGCTGTTACGTTGAGCAGGAATTATAATCTGCAATATCTTGAAATTCCTCTAACCATAAAAATGCATACCCAGGAAATAGGCTACCTGACCTATTACGGTCGGTTTGGTTTTGGGGCAGGTGTCAATTTGCGGTCCAAATCAAAAGACAGTTATAATAACGTTACCATTGAACAGGATGACATAAAAGGCGATACCCGCCTGTTTCGCGCCTCACTCATAGTGGGTCTTGGAGTAGAGTATTCGCTGGGTGGCAAAACTGCATTGGTTGGCGGGGTGACCTTCAACAATGGCTTCACCAATGTGCTGAAAGGCACCAATGAAGCCCTGAACAGGAAACCCAGCGCCATCAATAATTTCCTGGAACTCACTTTAGGCATAATGTTCTAAATTATAACTGATGAAAATAGCCCTTGCCCAGCTAAATTATATTGTAGGGCATTTTGAGCATAATACACGTTTAATGATCGATGCCCTGGCTCAAGCACAAAGCCGGGGCGTTGATTTAATAGTGTTTTCCGAACTTTCGGTATGCGGGTATCCGCCGCGCGATTTGCTCGAAATGGATCACTTTATTGATCAGTGCGAAGCGGCCGTTAAAAAAATTGCCGGGCACTGCCAGGGTATCGCCGCAATTGTGGGTGGTCCCAGCCGCAATGCACAAACCTTTGGAAAAAGGCTGCTGAACTCGGCTTTCCTTTTAAGCAATGGTGCAGTGGAAGAGGTTTATCACAAAGGCCTTCTGCCTACCTACGATGTGTTTGACGAATACCGATACTTCGAGCCGGCAACCACTTTCAAAACCATCCTCTTTCAGGGGAAAAGGATTGCCCTGACCATTTGTGAGGACTTGTGGAACCTCGATGAACCAGCGCTATATCGCATTAGTCCCATGGATGAACTTATAAAGGAAAAGCCTGATTTAATGATCAATATCTCGGCTTCGCCTTTTGCCTGGAGCCATTTGGCCGACCGCCATTTTACCTTCAGCGAAAACGCCCGAAAGTATAAACTGCCCTTATTTGTTTCCAACCAAATGGGTGGACATACCGAGCTTCTGTTCGACGGAAAGTCGGCTGCCTACAATTCGCAGGGTGGACTGGTGGGCTTTATCGATTCCTTTAAAGAAGGTATAAAGATATTTGACCTTGAAGAGGTGGCTGAAAGCAAAGTGCCGGCTTCTGTGCTCTCTTTAAGCGAAAGCGAAAAAAACGACATCATTTATAAGGCCCTGGTGTTTGGAATCAAAGAGTATTTTGGCAAGCTGGGGCTGAAAAAAGCCATTCTGGGTTTGTCGGGCGGACTCGACTCGGCCCTTACCCTGGTGCTTGCGGCCGAGGCCCTCGGACCTGAAAACTGTCGTGCGGTGCTGCTTCCCGGCCCTTTCAGCAGCAACCACTCTGTGGCCGATGCCGAACAACTTGCCTGCAACCTGGGTGTGCCTTACGATATTATTTCAATAAATGAAACCGTGGATGCCCTGCAACAATCGCTCGGGCCTTACTTTAAAGGAACCCCGGCAGGAATTGCCGAGGAAAACCTGCAAGCAAGAGCCAGGGCAGTTATCCTTATGGGGCTGGCCAATAAATTCGGGTATGTGTTGCTAAACACCTCCAACAAGAGTGAAACGGCCGTGGGTTATGGCACCCTGTACGGCGATATGTGTGGCGGGTTGGCCGTAATCGGCGACATATACAAAACCGAAGCCTACAGCCTGGCGCGTTTTATCAACCGCGAAAAGGAAATCATTCCGGCTAATACTATCGACAAGCCCCCTTCGGCCGAGTTAAAACCCGATCAGCGCGACACCGACTCACTTCCGCCTTACGAAATACTGGATGATATTCTTCAAAAATATATTGAGAAAAAAATGTCGGCTGCACAGATTGCTGCCAGCGGACATGACCCTGAGCTGGTAGAAAAGGTTTTGCGAATGGTCAATAATAATGAATACAAGCGGCATCAAACCCCGCCTATTCTGCGGGTATCGAAAAAAGCCTTTGGCAGCGGCCGCAAAATGCCCCTGGTGGGCAGGTTCCCTGAATAAAAAGAGAGGCTGAAAATTTTGCTTTCAGCCCCTCTTTTGCATTTCTTAATTGCTTATACGGCTTCTACGGCCTTGATTTCGGGGATGGCCTTTTTCATGGCTTGTTCCACGCCGTTTTTCAGCGTCATGGTGCTCATGGGGCAGGAGCCGCATGCGCCAAGCAATTCAACGTTAACTACATTGTCATCTGTTAATTCAACAAAGCGGATATTGCCGCCATCGGCCTGCAGATAAGGGCGAATCTGGTCAATAACATTCTCCACTTTTTTAATTAATTCAACATTCTGGTTCATGGAAACGGGTTTTTATGGTTTATTAAATTTCTTTTTAAACTGTTTTTACGGCTTGCAAACCTTCTTTTTTCGCATTGGAAATGGAGATTTGCTGTGCCAGTTTTTGGGCCAGGCTTTCGAAATAAGGTTTTGCCAGGCTTTGGTCGTTGAGGACTTCGGGCTTGCCGTTGTCGCCGGCTTCGCGCACCGACTGTATGAGGGGTATCTGCCCCAGCAGCGGCAGGTTCATAGCTTCGGCCATTCTTTTGCCACCTTCTTTGCCGAAAATGTAATACTTGTTTTCAGGCAGTTCGGCCGGGGAAAACCAGGCCATGTTTTCTACCACACCCAGCACGGGCACGTGTATATTCTCGTTCGAAAACATACTCACCGCCTTTCGGGCGTCGGCCAGGGCCACTTCCTGCGGGGTGGTAACAATAATGGCACCGGTAAGGGGCACGGTTTGCACCAGTGAAAGGTGGATATCGCCTGTGCCTGGCGGCAAGTCAACGATCATATAGTCGAGTTCGCCCCAATCGGCATCGGTAAAGAGCTGCTTCAGTGCGCCCGAAGCCATGGGACCCCGCCAGATCAGCGCCCGCGAAGCATCCACAAAAAAGCCTATGGAAAGCAGGGAAACGCCGTATTTCTTTAGTGGAATGACTTTGGTTTGGCCGTCAATTTCCACCGCTGAAAGCTGCACGTTCAAGGCTTCGAACATCAAGGGCACAGAAGGCCCGTAAATGTCGGCATCTACCAGGGCTGTCTTGGCTCCGCTGCGTGCCAGGGTAATGGCCAAATTGGCTGCAATGGTCGATTTGCCCACGCCGCCTTTGCCGCTGGCCACCGCCACAATGTTTTTAACACCTTTAAGCAAAGGCTCATCGTTTTTGCGCGTGCTGGTAACCTTGGAAGTGAGGTTTACAGAGACCTCTGCTTCCTTGCTTACCAGCTCGTGAATGGCTTGGATACAGGCATTTTTAATGCTCTCCTTCAGGGGGCAGGCCGGGGTAGTTAATACCACAGAGAAACGCACCTGGTTTCCTTCAATCTCCAGGTCGCGAATCATTCCCAGGCTTACCAAATCCTTTTTGAGGTCAGGTTCAATAACCTGGCTCAGCGCGTTTAACACTTGTTCCGTTGAGATTTTCACGGTTATCTTTATTTAGACTGTGTAAAAGTAATGCTTTTTTTGCTGTTGCGCAGAAAAATGGGGCAGGAAAAAAGTACTTCAATACTTTAATTCGGTAGCCGGATTCCAGAAATGTTTTTTGAAATCTACAATCTGGTCATTGTTTACTTTTATGCCTTCTGATTCGAGAAGTTGTTTCATGACATTGGGTCCGCCAAAATGGTGCTTGCCGGTAAGCACGCCGTTGCGGTTTACTACCCTGTGTGCCGGAACATAGGTTTCGGTACCGTGCGAGCTGTTCATGGCCCATCCCACCATGCGCGACGAGCCGGCACTTCCCAGGTAGCTGGCAATGGCACCGTATGAGGTTACGCGCCCGTAGGGGATCTGCCTCACCACCTCATACACTTTTTCGAAAAAGGAGGGATCAGCCATTTTGCCTGTAATTGAGCGAAAAACGCAGGTATTTTATGGGAATGTCTTTGGCCCGGTAAATGCTTTCGTAGTGCGTCTGTGTTTCCTTGATCAGGGGCTCATCTATATTGCCTTTTTCGTAAAGATCGGACGTATGGTAAATAAGCTGGTGGCCAAGTTGGTCAATAATTTCCAGGGTGTATTCAAACAGTTCGGTACTGTCAGTCTTTAAATGAATAGGGCTTCCCGGAGCCATTATGCCTTCGTAACGTTCAAGGAATTTTGGAGAAGTGAGCCGCTTCTTCTCTCGCGACTGCCTGGGCTGGGGATCAGGAAAAGTAATCCAGATGCCTGATATCTCGTTTTGATCAAAAAAGTAGTTAAGCCTTTCGGCTTGGATGCGCAAAAAGGTTGCATTGGAAATTCCTTCTTCCAGTGCTCGCCTGGCACCTTTCCAAAGGCGCTCACCCTTGATGTCGACACCAATAAAATTAATATTGGGAAACTTGCGGGCCAGCGCCACGGTGTATTCTCCTTTTCCGCAGCCTATTTCAAGTATAATCGGGTGCTGGTTTTTAAAATATGAGAGGTTCCACTTGCCCTTAAACGAATGATCTTCGACCGGATAACGGTCGTTAGGCTGAATCACGTTCGCAAAGGTTTCGATCTCGGCAAAACGCTTCAGTTTCTTTTTTCCCACGACAAAAACAAAATGATTTGGTCAACAATTAGCGGTGAAGGATCCAGGCGGTGGAGTTTATATCCTGCTGCACGCGCGGCAGGGCTGCTTCGGCTTCGGCCAGGTCGTAGAAAAAAGCGTAACTGACCCGGTGAAAACCGCTGGAAGTCCTCATAAAAACGCTTGCCTGGCTGGCGCCTTTGCCCTTGAGTTCTTCAACGAACCGGTTTGCCTGGCCTTCGTCCTGGAAGGCGCCCACTACAATATGGTACACTTTACGGCCAGCTTCGGGCCGGGCTGGGGCTGCAGCCGTGGTTTGGGGCGTAGTGGCAACAGGGGCTGCTACGGCAGTTTCTGCACTTTCTGTTGTTTCGGCAGGCATTTCGGCGGGTTGCGAGGCGGCAGGAGCAGGGGCTGCAGTCTCAGTTTGGGGTCGCGCAGCCGGGGTCTGGCTCTTTTTCCCAAAAATAAAGTTCCAGTTGAAAGCCAGAATGATCAATATTACCAGTAATGGAATAATAACCCATGCCAGCCATTTTATTGCAGGCGGCAGGTCCTGCTTCACAGGTTCCTGGGCAGCAGCCACGGGGGCTATGGGTGCAGGCGTTTCTTCATCAGGTTCTGGAATTGGCTCGGTAGCAGGTGGCGTTTCAACAACTTCTTCCTCAAATTCAGGCTGGGCCTCTTCTATTATTGGCTCCGGTGCCGGTGGTTCGACAAAAACCGGTTCTTCAGGAACCGGCGGAGGTGGTGCAACGGGTGGCGGGCTAACCCGGGTCGGTTCGCTGATGGCCCCTAAACCGGCTGAGTCGGCAAGGTAGTTAATGGATTTGTCGGCCTCAAAAGCGACATTGCCTTCGGCGTCCAGGCTGAAAATGCCCACACGTTCCAACTCTACCTTCTGGCCTGAAGCCAGGGTTTCCTTGATCTCGGAAACAAAGTCATCAATGAATTTTTTTACCTGATCTACCTCTTTATGCTCCTTTGAGGCCATATGCACAATCAGGGGGGTGTCGCCTTCCTTCTTTGCGGCATCAAAAGAGATAACCTTCGAGGGCGACTCAATTTTTTTCTCTTCCGGGATAAAACGCGCCGGAATGTATTTTGTTGAGAACTCACCAAATCCGGGAAGGGTCACTTGTTCATGGTCGAAAAGCAATTCGCTGATGTAGGTTCCGATTTTCATAGGTGTAAAATTTTTTTCCTGCTATGGCCGGTTTTTGCGGGTTTTTAAAAATAGTCGGGTTTGCCTGCATGGCCTTCTGTAAACCAGTTATTTCAGTAAACAAAAAGCGCTTTTTTTAAACGTCTAAATTAAGAAAAACTATTTACAATATGTAGATTCTACGCAAAATTGCAGGCAAAGTTACCCGGTGTTTTACACCCAGCCCGGTGGAATCTTCTTCAGGTCTTCGGGGGTATCGATGCCCGGCGATTGATGATTGGTCTCGGCCACCTGTATTTTGAAGCCGTTTTCGAGCCAGCGAAGCTGTTCGAGCGATTCGGCCTTTTCGAGTGGGCTCAGTGCCAGGCCGGCCAGTTCTTTTAAAATGCCATGGCGGTAGCCATACATGCCCACATGCCGGTAATAGGTATGGGCTTTTGGCCATTCGGTCTGCTCCTTGCCCCTGATAAATGGTATGGCCCAGCGGCTGAAATAAAGGGCCTGACCACGGCGATCGAAAACAACTTTGACGATGTTGGAATTGAAAAGATCGTGCGGGTCTTCAATTTTCTTTGCCAGGGTGCCTATGCTGGTGCTGGTATCTTTGAAAAGACGACAGAGCATTTCAATTTGTTCGGGGAGAATAAATGGTTCGTCGCCCTGAATGTTTATCACCACGTCTGATTCGCTGAGTTCAAGGTTGTCGGAGAGCAGGCTCGAGGCTTCGAGGCAGCGGTCGGTGCCACTTTCGTGGTGGCTGCCGGTCATTACTGCTTTGCCAAAGTTTTGCACGTGGCTGAGGATGCGCTCATCGTCGGTGGCCACAACAACCTGGCTCAGCAAAGTGCATTTCGAGGCCTGCTCATACACCCGCTGTATCATCGATTTATTGCCGATTATGGCCAGTGGCTTGCCCGGGAAGCGGGTGGAGGCATAGCGGGCAGGTATTATACCAATATACTTCATGCCCAAGAATATTAAAACAAACCGTGAATTTCGGCGTCGATGCGCTGAATGATATGTCCCAGGTCATCGGGTTTTTCGCTGAATTTGATGGTGTCAACGTTTACTACCAGCAGTTTGCCCAGGTCGTAGCCGTTAATCCATTCTTCATAGCGTTCGTTGAGGCTTTTCAGGTAGTCGAGCCTGATGGAATTTTCATAATCGCGTCCCCTCTTCTGAATCTGGCTCACAAGGGTACCCACCCCGGCCTTGAGGTAAATGAGCAGGTCGGGCGGTTGAATAAAGGAGCTCATCAGCTCGAAAAGACTTTTATAGTTATCGAAATCGCGCGACGACATTAAACCCATAGCGTGCAGGTTGGGTGCAAAAATATTGGCATCCTCATAAATGGTGCGATCCTGAATCACCGTTTTATTGCCCTTGCGAATGTCGACAATCTGCCTGAATCGGCTGTTGAGAAAATAAATCTGCAGATTGAATGACCAACGCTGCATGTCTTCATAAAAATTGTTCAGGTAAGGGTTGGTGTCTACGTCTTCGTAGTGGGCCTCCCAGCCGTAGTGTTTCGAAAGCAGTCCTGCAAGCGTTGTTTTTCCTGAACCAATGTTTCCGGCAATGGCTATGTGCATGGCGATTGATTTACTTAGGTTAAAAACTAAAACAGCCTGCCGGCTGCCTGATAAATACGGATGTCGTTTCCGGTATGAACCCATATCTTTGAGCCACTTACCAGTCCCGACCTTATTTTCGTTTCTGGCAACAAAAATAAGGTTTCCTCCTGAAGCACAAAATCAAAATTGATCAATTCTTTTTCAGAAAACCAGACAACATGGTTTCCCTGAACCTGAAAGCGTTCAATCCCTTTTTTTTCAATAATAAAAAGAAAATTTCCGAAGGTGTCGAAAACGGCGATGCCAGCATTGGGTTCGCTGACATACAGCCTTGCGTTGGCTTCGGTAATAAAGGCGGGTTCGCCAAATGCGGGCAGGATTTCAAAAAACGGGAGACTTTGCGCCTGAAGACGGAAGTCCTGGCTATATTGCTGCAGGCGCATATCCTGGGGAACAAATACCCAAAAGCCGCCCAAAGCGGAGCTACATACAACCCCGGGAAAACCTGGCAGGATGCCAGCAGCAGAATGAGGCGCTTCCTTTTCGGCCAGGTTGCGGTCGAGCCAAACAATGTGCATAAAATCGCGGTGATAAACCATCACGTTCAGCGGGTCGCTGGCATCGACTAAATGTATTTGCCCGAAGCGCGGATTGGAATAATGCAGGTAAGTTTTGCTGGCGGGCTCATATTTGGTGAGTCCCTCCCGGTTGGTCCAGTAAAGGTTGCCCAGAGGATCGACGGTAAAAAAATCGCTGTTGGCTGCAATACTTTCCACCAGGGTTAGGGCGGGGCTTGATTGGGCCAAAGTTCCCTGGCCTGCCATTAACCCTAAGAAGGTAAAGAAAATATAAACGGTTAAAGATCTCAATCGTTTATGAATTTAAGGATCTCGTCAACGTATTTACGCTCATTGTAAAGGCGCGGTACTTTGTTTTGCC
Source organism: Bacteroidales bacterium (assembly GCA_019429365.1). Taxonomy (GTDB): domain Bacteria; phylum Bacteroidota; class Bacteroidia; order Bacteroidales; family UBA7960; genus UBA7960. The sequence goes on from JAHYJD010000008.1 coordinate 33,766, forward strand.
CGCCTATTTTACCTTTCGATTTCAGCCAGCGGAAAAAAGTTTCGTGAGGCACACTGTGCACCAGGGGCAACTTAAGCATAAGGTTAGAGCTGCGTTTGGCCTCGTAGTCAGAGTTCAGATTTTGCAATTCTTTATCGAACACTTTGGTAAACTTTTCCAGGCTGTCGGGCTCCACTTCAAACTCAATAAGATATTCGTGGGCGGCCGATTCATTGTCTTTAAGATAAACCGGTGCGGCAGTATACTCTGAAATGATGGCCCCTGTGGCTTGGCAGGCAGCATCCAATGCATTGTCAGAGTTGTCAACAATCACTTCTTCGCCAAAAGCGTTAATAAAGTTTTTGGTGCGTCCGCTTATTTTGATGCGGAAGGGCGATAGGCTGGTAAACCGGATGGTGTCGCCGATCATGTATCGCCACAGGCCGCCGTTGGTAGTAATCACCAGCGCATAGTTGGTTTCGGTGTCCACGCCTTCCAGTGTCACCACCCTGGGGTTGGGCTTGCCAAATTCCTCCATGGGGATGAACTCGTAGAAAATTCCGAAGTCGAGCATCAGCAGCATTTCATCGGAGCAGGCGCGATCCTGTATGGCAAAGAATCCTTCGGAAGCATTGTAGGTTTCCAGGTAATACATTTGGCTTGAAGGGATGATCTTCTGGAATTGCTCGCGGTAGGGGATAAAGCTTACACCGCCATGATTGAAGAGTTCAAGGTTTGGCCAAACCTCTAAAATGTTTCTTCGGCCGGTAATCTCAAGAATCCTTTTCAGCAGCACCAGATTCCAGGATGGTACCCCGCTAATGCTGGTAACGTTTTCGGTAATGGTGGCTTTGGCAATTTTGTCGAGCTTCACTTCCCAGTCGTCGAGCAGGGCCAGGGAAAGATCCGGGGTGCGGAAAAACTCTCCCCATGAGGGGAAGTTCTGCAGCAAAATGGCCGACAGATCGCCGAAATAAGCCCGGTTGTTAAACTCACTCACTTTGTGGCTACCGCCCAGCACCAGGCCCTTGCCGTTAAAGACCATGTTGTCAGGGCGATTGTGGCAATATAGTGCCATAACATCCTTGCCTCCTTTCATGTGGCAGTCTTCCAGCGCTTCATCGCTCACCGGGATAAATTTGCTTTTGTCGCTGGTAGTACCACTCGATTTGGCAAACCATCTGATCTCGCTGGGCCAAATCAGGTTGTTTTCGCCCTTGCGCAAGCGTTCAATGTATGGTTTTACATCTTCGTAATCCTGCAAGGGCAGCCTTTCCTTAAAATCTTTGTAACTGCGTATGCTTGCAAAATCGTACTTCTTGCCCCATTCGGTGTCTTCAGAAAAAGTAATGAGTTTCATCAACAGGTCTTCCTGTACCTCGTGGGGGTAATCCATAAAGTATTCGATTTGCGAAATTCGCTTCTTCAGGTACCAGGAAATAACGCTGTTAATAAAGGGCATAAGCTAAGTTTTCAGGTGTTGGGCCAACATGCAAAAATAAGGATTTAGCTGCATAATGCACCCAAAGCAGCTATTTTAAAGTAGAATTTATTGGTAGTTATTTTCATTTCGCATTCCTTAAGGGTAAAAGTTTTATATTTGATAAACCGCAACCGAGCATTAAATACCCTATTGTTATGGATTTTGTAAAAACGTTTTGTTACGACCCCACCCAGTCCCTGGCTGATTATGGAACAGATTATTCAGGTCCTTTTCGCAAGAAAAAAGATACCGAAGAGATCTTCCAGGAAGGCATATTGCGCTTGCGCGAATTGCAGAATATGATGTACGCCCAGGGCAAACATGGGGTGCTGATCATACTGCAGGCCCTCGATGCAGCCGGCAAAGATGGCATTATTAAGCATGTAATGAGCGGCGTGAATCCCCAGGGCTGCCAGGTAAAAAGCTTCAAAACTCCCTCGGGCGAAGAGCTGGCCCACGATTTCATGTGGCGCTGCTTCAAGGCATTACCCGAAAGGGGAAACATTGGCATTTTTAACCGTTCATACTATGAAGAAGTACTTGTGGTAAGGGTCCATCCGGGGTTTTTGCTTAAACAGAATATTCCCGGGCTCGATCATGTGGACCAGGTCAATCAGGCGTTTTGGGAAACCCGCTTTCGCGATATTTCGAACTTTGAGCGCTATTTCTCAAACAACGGCTACCTGGTGCTGAAGTTTTTCCTCAACGTTTCGCGCAAAGAGCAGAAAAAGCGTTTCCTTTCGCGCGTCAATGAGCCTTCAAAAAACTGGAAATTTACCATGGCCGACGTAAACGAACGTCAGCATTTTGAGCAATACCACTTAGCCATTGAAGATATGCTGAAGCACACCAGCAGCGACTTTGCTCCCTGGTATGTGATTCCTGCCGACAAAAAATGGTTTATGCGCACAGCCGTTTGCCGGATTATTGTCGATCACATGGAAAAACTCGATCTGGCTTATCCCGACCCTGGCCCTGCGCACCTGCAGGACATTGAAAGGGCACGCATAATGCTTGAAAATGAAAAGGAGTAAATACTAACTTCTGTTAATAATCGTTTAATTTGCATATATCCCCTGCCCATTGAACTTTTTCCGTAGCATAGCCGGTTTGGAAATTTACTCGAGCAAACAGCGCTGGAAGCTGTTTTTGCTTGTATTTGCCGCACTGATTGTAATCGTTTCGCTTTTTTTTACTGATATTCTGGTAAAGAAAGTGGCCGAAGACGAGCGCCAGAAGGTGTTGCTCTGGGCCGATGCAGTGCAGCGAAGGGCCAGCCTGGTGGTTTACACCGAAGACCTGTTCGAAAACATTAAGGATGAAGAACGAAAGCGGGTGGAACTATGGGCCATGGCCAACCAAAAGGTTTGGGAGCCTACCACCGAAAACGTCGATAATTTCTTCCTCGAGATACTTCAGTCGAACACCACCATCCCGGTGCTGGCTACCGACGACCGCGGAGACGTTATTACCCACCGAAACCTGGGCCCCGAGTTTGGCGATCCCAGGATGTTCGATGAGCAATTGAAAAATTACTTTTCCGTTTACGAGCCCATACCCATTACTTATTTCTCAGGGGTTTCTTACGAAACACTTTACATCTATTACCAGGACTCTCATGTTTTTACCGAACTGCAAAGCCTTTTCGATGACCTGATAGAATCATTTATTTCGGAGGTGGTGGTAAATTCGGCCAATGTGCCCGTTATTATTGTTGACAACTCGAGGAGAAAGATCATTGCCGCTGGCAATATTGAACAGCCTGAGCCTACCGATTTGCTGGCTGTAAGGCAGGTAATACAATCGCTGGCCGACAAAAATCCGCCCATCACTATTCAACTGCCCATGTATGGCACCTGTCATGTGTTTTATACAAACTCCTTCCTGCTCACCCAGCTCAAGTATTATCCCATTGCCCAGTTTCTGGTCATCGGCATTTTTCTGATCGTGGCCTACATAATGTTCAGCACCTCGCGCAATGCCGAGCAAAACCAGGTTTGGGTGGGTATGTCGAAAGAAACTGCCCATCAGCTTGGGACCCCGCTTTCGTCACTTGTGGGCTGGCTGGAGATTCTGAAGATGAAAGGTGTGGACCAGGGCACGATCAAAGAGATCTCAAAAGATTTAAAAAGGCTGGAAAATATCACCGAGCGCTTTTCAAAAATCGGGTCTCCGGCCAGGTTGGTGCCGGTCGATATTATTGAAACTACCCGCGAAGCGGTAGAATACATGAAGAATCGTACTTCTAAAAAAGTGAAGTTCAAGATTCTTTCTTCCGACAAGGAGGTGATGGTGCCGCTCAACACCAACCTTTACGAGTGGGTAATCGAAAATATCTGTAAAAATGCGGTAGATGCCATGGACGGGGTTGGAAACCTTACCATCGAAATTGAAGACCAGCCAAGGAATGTAATCATTGACATTACCGATACCGGGAAAGGCATTGTGGCATCAAAGCACAAAACCGTTTTCACGCCCGGTTACACCAGCAAGCAAAGGGGCTGGGGTCTCGGACTGTCGCTCAGCAAGCGGATCATTGAAAATTACCACAAAGGCAAGCTTTTTGTCAAACGGTCAGAAATCAATAAAGGCACTACTTTCAGAATAATATTCAATAAATAGAAGGTTGATTTCTTGATTTGGCTGTTCCGTTTCAGTTTTTCTTCTCCATCTTGTTTTTTTTCTCAACTTTGTGTTGTAAAAATTTTTCTATGAAACACAAGGCGACCATTTTCTTTGTTTTGTTTTTTGCATTTTCTGCAATGGGTTTTCATTTCCTTAGCGTGGAACGCATAATGCTGCAAATGCACAGTCAGAGCCTTCACAAAGGCAAAAGGGCAGATGTGAATGCAGATCTTTTTTACCAATCGCTTGATGGCAGGCTTGTTACCCGATATACTGAGCCGGTAGATCAGGTAATGATCACCAACAACAAAGGCGAAATGGCCATCTACAACGAAAAGGACAACACGGTTTATCGCACCCAGAGCCTGGAATACAGCTCGGAGAATAACCTGATCTATTTCTTTTTGCAGGGGAAAGCCAGCGATTTGGGGCTGGGGCAAATAGGATTTCAGTTAATGGAAACTCTGTTTGAAGACGGGCTGATGATTACCAGGTGGTTTCCACCTTCAGGGATGTATCATCTTTTTAATTTCTGGGCAAAATAAAAAAAAGCCGTCTTCTGCATTTTAGACGGCCTTCTGAATTCATAAGCAACGGAATTACTTTTCTTTTTTGAAGCACATAAACCAGTCGAGGCAATAGGTGTTGTCGTCCTGGCTCTCCATGCGCTCTTTTGCCGATCCGCATGAACCGGGAGGGGGGATGATCACGTCGTCGCCGGGCTGCCAATTGGCAGGAGTAGCAATTTGTTCTTTATCAGCCTTCTGCAAGGCAATGATCATTCGCATAATTTCGTCCATGTTACGGCCCATGCTGAGCGGATAATACAAAATGGCACGCACCTTGGCCTCGGGGTCCATAATAAATACGGCACGAACGGCTTGGGTAGTGCTGGCATTTGGCTGAAGCATGCCAAATGCTTTGGCTACATCCATTTTCAGGTCCTCGATCACGGGGAACAATACTTCCACGTTCTTCATTCCCTTGTATTCGATCTTTTCTTTTATTGTACGCAGCCATGCAATGTGCGCATAAATGCTGTCGATAGAAAGGCCGATCAACTCGGTGTTCCGCTTGCGGAAATCTTCCTGCATGGTGGCAAAAGTCATGAATTCGGTAGTGCAAACCGGCGTAAAGTCGGCCGGGTGGCTAAAAAGGATGACCCATTTGCCCTTGTAATCTTCGGGGAAATTGATGTCGCCCATGGTTGTTTTGGCCTTAAACGAAGGGGCCAGGTCGCCGATCAGGGGCATTCTTGGTGCTTCCTGCATTGGTGTGTTTTGTTCCATAATTAATAAATTATAAAGGGTTAATATTAAATATCCAGAAATATAAGACTGGAAAGATATTTCTCCTGTCAAAATTAATGGACTTGCCCTACAATAACAAGTTTATTAAGACTTATTCTAAATAAGAAAATCGGGAAACTAATTTTTTTAACATGGTGATTTTTGCCCTTCCTGGAAAGGAGACGGGCAGTGAGCAAAGCCTCAAAGGGTAGGGTAGAAGGCGTCTTCGATATGGGTTACACGGTATTTTTCGCCTTTGAACAGCACGCTGATAATATCGAAGCGCACTTCCAGGTCGAGGTCGTGTTTGGCAAGGTAATGGTTGGCTGCGGCGATAAGCATTTTTTGTTTACTTCGGGTAACAAACTCTTCGGGCTCACCAAAGAAAGCGGTTTTGCGGGCTTTTACCTCAACCACCACCAGCAAATCGCCTTTCTGGGCAATGATATCAATTTCCTTATGGCTCGATTGCCAGTTGGTTTCGAGGATGGTAAAACCATTTTGCCGCAGGTGATCGGCAGCAAGGGCTTCGCCTTTTTTTCCTGTTTCGTGAAATTCGGCCATGGGTTCAGGTTTTTTTACAACCCCGCCCTGCTCTTACTGGTTTTCGAAAAGCTCAAATTCGAAATATTCCATAATGGGGTTTGCCAGCAGCTTCTGGCAGGCGGTCTCAACCTTCTGGTGCGCTGCCTGTTGGCTTTCGGCTTCTACTTCCATTGTAATGTGCTTGCCCATCCTCACATTGGTGATTTCGGGCAGACCCAGGTTTTTCATGCTTTTGGTTATGGCTTTTCCCTGGGGGTCGAGCAGGGCTTTCAGGGGCATTACATTAATTTCAGCGCGAAATATCATATTGTTTTTCTTTTGGCTGGTTCAGTTTTCAGTGTTCGGCGAAAGCCGTGTTTAACAGCGACAAAATTAGGTAAAAAATTACTATCAGCGCCACGGCCTGCAAACCGAATAAGAGCAGTGATAAAGCGATCAGGCCAACAAATATGTAACGGGTGCGGTTTTCGGCCCATTTGAAGTTTTTAATTTTTAGCGAAAAGGTGGGTATGGGCGACACCATGAGCCACGAAAAAAGCAAAATAATAAACAGCATAGCGGGCACACTTGCGGTAATCATGTCAACCCAGTGAAAGATAAAACCCTGCCTTCCGGCGAAAGCCAGCACAAAAGGCAAAGAAGCAAAAAATGCCGCATTGGCCGGGGTAGGCAAACCAATAAAGGAGCTGGTCTGCCGGGTGTCGATGTTGAAAATGGCCAGGCGAAGGCCGGCAAAGGTGGCAAGCAAAAAGGCAGCGAAGGGCAAAACATTTTGAAGGGTCGGGTGGTTAATTGATTGTGCTGCAGCCTGCAGGTAATAATACATTATGGCCGAGGGTGCCAGACCAAAACTTACCAGGTCGGCAAGGCTGTCGAGCTGCTGACCCAGTTCCGAGCGGGCATTGAGCAGGCGAGCCAACATGCCGTCGGCAAAATCGAGCACCGAACAAAAAGCAATGAGCAGGGCCGAATAATGTGGTAGTCCTTCAATGGCAAGCACCACGGCTACAGAGCCTAGAAAAAGGTTGAGCAAGGTTACAGCATTTGGCAAATGTTTCATTATTGAATTTTTTTGAATATTTTTTATTCAACCCCGGATTATGGAAAGATCAGCATTCGAACAAGCTTCCTTTAAGGATAAGGTTTATATTGTGCTGGAACAGGGAAAGGAAATCTCAAGCAGGCAATTCTTGTTTTACAACATTAAACTTTACAGCCTTTCCGACTATTTTGCCGAGATATGGTATATTCCCACTTCCAATAAAATCGACAAGGTGGAGGTGCTCAATATCGACGAGATGCTCCACATTTACCGCAACGATTTCGATATTTCTTCCCTGCTAAAGTAAACAGATTTTTTTCGTACGGCCCCTGTTTATTCAATTTTTTGAACGGTTTTCAGCCATCAGTTTTTGTTTTTTTTCTTTTCCCTTCCGGGGAATGTTTTGTAATCCGCCCTAAACTGATATTTTTGTGGCCACCAAAGTTCAGAACAAACCTTTAGAAAATCAACATGAAACACACAATGAGCAAAACATTTGGGCACATGCTGCTGGCTTACATGCTGCTGGTCCCTGCCGTTTTATTTGCCGGACAGCCTTCGATCAGCCTGGAGCAGATTTGGAAAGACCGCTATTTTTCACCAAAAACCATTCGCCTGGGCAAATCCATGAACGATGGTCTGCACTACTCCATCGTCGAAAAACAAACCGATATCAATATTTATGCTTACGAAAGCGGTGCGTTTGTTCGCACGTTTTTTTCGACCGAAGGAAAACTTTCTGACGAAAGAGGCCGGCCAGCCCGCATTGAAGCCTACTACTTCAGCCCCGACGAAAAATCCATGCTCGTTGGCATAGGCCGTGAGGCCATCTATCGCCGTTCTTACCTTGCCGAATATCACGTGTGGAATTCCGAAAGCCAAACCCTGAGCCCCCTTTCAGAAGGAACCCGGCAGAGCCTGCCAACCTTTTCGCCCGACGGAACCAAGGTGGCCTTTGTGCGCGACAACAACGTGTTTATTAAAGATCTGGCAACCAATGCCGAATCTGCCGTTACCACCGATGGCCTCTTCAACCATATTATTAATGGTACCACCGACTGGGTTTACGAAGAAGAGTTTGGGTTTACCCAGGGCATTCACTGGTCGGCCGATGGCAGCAAACTGGCCTACTACCGCTTCGACGAGAGTCATGTGAAGGAATTTAATATGGTGATGTATGGCAGTTTGTACCCTGAAGATTACCGTTTTAAATACCCAAAAGCCGGCGAAGACAACAGCCTGGTAAGCATTCATATTTATGATGTTGCCAGTGGAAACACCGTGCTTGTGGATACTGGAAGTGAAACCGATCAGTATATTCCCCGCATTAAGTGGACCCGCGATCCCAATCTGCTGAGCGTTATGCGTATGAACCGCCATCAGAACCAGCTCGAAATATTGCTTGCCGATGCCACTTCCGGCGCCACCGAAGTGTTGTATTACGAAAACAACCTGTATTATATTGATGTGAACGACGACCTGACATTCTTGGAGGATGGCAGGCATTTTGTCATCAGCAGTGAAAAGAGCGGTTTTAACCACCTTTATCTGTATGATATGCAGGGCCGCGAGGTGCGCGCCCTCACCTTGGGTGAGTGGGATGTGCAGCGATTTCTTGGCGTTGATGAAACCCGCCGACTGGTGTATTTCACCTCGCACGAAGAATCGCCACTAACCAATAACCTTTATAGCATAGGGCTCGACGGCCGCCGGAAAACCAAACTAACCAGCGGCACCGGCATGCACAACCCTTCTTTCAGTAGTGGTTTCCGGTTCTTCATAAACCAGTTCTCTACTGCCAACACGCCACCGGTATTCAGTATACACCAGTCCAACGGTAACCTGATAAAGGTGCTCGAAGATAACAGCGAACTCTTGCAAAAAGCGCGCGAACATAACTTCGTAACCCGCGAATTTTTCAGCTTCAACACTTCCGAGGGTATTTCGCTTAACGGATGGATTATGAAACCCGCCGACTTTGACCCCACCAAAGCCTACCCTGTGTTTATGTATACCTATGGTGGCCCCGGCTCCCAAACAGTGGTCGATCGTTGGGATGCTTCCAATGGGGTGTGGTACCAGATGCTTACCCAAATGGGATTTATCGTGGTGTCGGTCGATAACCGCGGCTCTGGTGCCCGGGGCGAGTACTTTAGAAAAATGACCTACATGGAGCTTGGCAAATACGAAACCATCGACCAGATCGAAGCGGCCAAATACCTTGGCAACCTGCCATATGTCGACGAAAGCCGCATCAGTATTTTTGGCTGGAGCTACGGGGGATACCTTTCTTCGCTTTGCCTGGCCAAGGGTGCCGATTATTTTGCCGGAGCTATTGCCGTGGCACCGGTTACCAACTGGCGGTTTTACGATACTATTTACACCGAGCGTTATATGCGCACCCCTCAGGAAAATGCAAGCGGCTACGATGAAAACTCGCCCATTAATCATGTGGAAAAAATCAGGGGCGCTTATCTGCTGGTGCATGGCTCGGCCGACGACAACGTGCATTACCAGAATACCATGGAAATGGCCAGCGCCTTGATTGATGCCAACATACCTTTTGAACTGGCTATTTACCCCAATCACAACCACGGCATAGGAGGTGGCAATGCCAGGCTGCACCTTTATGAACACATGACACGCTTTCTGCGCAGCAATTTCCTTGATAATTAGGCAGAAGATGAGATTTTTAAAAAGAAAGTACAAAATAAGTACCTGATATTTTGAATAATAAAAAAGTCTTTTTACCTTTGCACTCCCTTTTGGAAAAGATCTTTACAGAAAGTATTTAACATAACACAAAGAAAGAGGTTAGCATGATCATTGTACCTGTAAAAGAAGGCGAAAACATTGACCGCGTTTTGAAGAAACTCAAACGTAAATTCGAAAAAACCGGTATTCTTAGGGAACTCAGGGAAAGGCAGAAATTTACCAAGCCTTCGGTGAAGAACCGTGAGCAGCGTTTAAAAGCCATTTACATCCAGCAATTGCAGGATCAGAAAGATTCCATGTAGTTTTCCCGCTCAGGCATTTTTTAGAAGAAATTTTTGCTTATGCTGCTTTTTTGGCATAATTTTAAGCAAAGATTTCTTCTTTTTTTGTTTGGTTAAATCATGACGTTGAATACCGATAATTTTTTGCATTACCTCGAGCGCGAGAAGCGCTATTCGGCCCACACCATCCTGGCCTACCACAACGACCTGCAACAGTTTACCGATTATTTATCAGATCAATACGGCATTGATGAAATTTCAGTAGCCACTGCGCCCATGATTCGCTCCTGGCTTGCCGGAGCCATGCAGCAGGGCCTTTCGAGAACTTCCATCAACCGCAAACTTTCTACTCTCAAATCATATTTCCGGTATGCCGGGCGCCGCGATCCTGATCTGAAAAACCCAATGGAAAAAGTTGGAAGCCTTAAAAAGAACAAAGTGCTGCCAGTGTTTGTTGAAGAAGAAGGAATGAATCAATTGCTCGACCGTTCGGTTTTTGAACCGGGTTTTGCCGGCCAACGCGACAGGCTTATGCTAGAAATGCTCTATACCACCGGTATGCGACTGTCGGAACTGATTGGTTTGCAGCACCATGATTTTGACACCGAAAAAAACACCATAAAAGTTACGGGCAAGGGTGCGAAACAGCGTATAGTTCCCGTTATACAAGAGGTAAGTGATCACTATGATGATTATTGCCTTGAAAAGGAAAAGGAATTTGGATTGTCAGTAAGCGGCCATATTTTTGTTACCAACAAGGGTAGTAAGATTTATCCGAAATTTGTATATCGGCTGGTAAATGCTTACCTTAGTAAAGTAACTACCAGAAGCCGGAAAAGCCCCCATGTGCTCAGGCATACCTTTGCAACACACATGCTAAACCATGGGGCCGATCTGAATGCCATTAAGGAAATTCTGGGCCATGCCAGTTTGTCGGCAACACAGGTATACACACATAATAGTATTGAGAAAATCAAGAATGTTTATAAACAAGCCCATCCAAAGGCATAAAAGTGGAGGACCAATTTATGAAAGTAAACATCAGTTCATTGCATTTTAAATCAGATGTTAAACTGGAAGAATTTATTAAGGACAAAACTTCGAAACTTTCCAATCACTTCGACGGGGTGCTGGGTTGTGATGTTACGCTCAAGCTCGATGCGGCCCAGAACAATGAAAATAAGATTGTAGAGATGAAAGTTATGATTCCGGGCAATGATCTGTTCTCCAAAAAGCAAGCCCGTACTTTCGAAGAAGCAACCGACAATGCAGTGGATGCATTAAGACGCCAGCTTCAGCGCCATAAGGAGAAAGTAAAGGGTGTTTAAACTACCTTCGGGATTTTTTTGAAAAAAAAACTTTTTATCTTTGGTAGTTTTTAAATCTTTCGTACATTTGCAGACCTTTTTAACGAGGTCTGCATTTTTGTTGAAAGGCGATCAGCAAAAGGGTCAACAACAGGCAATCAAACAGCTGCCGATGTAGCTCAGTTGGCCAGAGCAGCTGATTTGTAATCAGCTGGTCGGGGGTTCGAATCCCTCCATCGGCTCGAAAATTAAAAAGGTTCTGGGGGGATTCCAGAGCGGTCAAATGGGGCAGACTGTAAATCTGTTGGCTAAGCCTTCGGAGGTTCGAATCCTCCTCCCCCCACAAAAAATAACAGGCGGTGAGTCTGGATCATGAGGCCCAAGGCCGAATAATCCTCCTCCCCCCACGGAATAAGCGGAAATAGCTCATCTGGTAGAGCGACAGCCTTCCAAGCTGTAGGTGGCGGGTTCGAGTCCCGTTTTCCGCTCGAAAGAAAAAAAATAAAGGCCGACGTAGCTCAGGGGTAGAGCGTTTCCTTGGTAAGGAAGAGGTCATGGGTTCAATTCCCATCGTCGGCTCAAACGAAAATATGTTGAATCCCTTTTTTTAAAAACTTAAACACCCAGTTAGATATGGCAAAAGAAAAATTCCAACGCAACAAACCGCACGTGAATGTTGGTACCATTGGTCACGTTGACCACGGTAAAACCACCCTCACCGCTGCGATCACCCAGATTTTGGCTTCCAAAGGTCTTTCAGAAATCCGTTCGTTCGACTCGATCGACAACGCACCTGAAGAAAAAGAAAGAGGTATTACCATTAACACTGCCCACGTTGAGTACCAAACCGAGGCTCGTCACTATGCTCACGTTGACTGCCCCGGCCACGCTGACTACGTGAAGAACATGGTTACTGGTGCTGCCCAGATGGACGGTGCTATTCTGGTGGTTGCTGCGACCGATGGTCCTATGCCACAGACCCGCGAGCACATTCTTTTGGCCCGTCAGGTTGGTGTTCCCCAGCTGGTTGTCTTCATGAACAAGGTTGACCTTGTTGATGACGAAGAATTGCTGGACCTTGTTGAAATGGAAATACGCGAACTGCTTTCGTTCTATAAATTCGATGGCGACAATATTCCAATTATCCGTGGTTCGGCCCTTGGTGGTCTGAACAACGAGCCCACCTGGGTTGCCAAAATTGAAGAACTGATGGAAGCTGTGGATACTTTTATTCCGCTGCCCGTCCGCGCAGTCGATAAAAACTTCCTGATGCCCGTTGAAGACGTGTTCTCAATTACCGGCCGTGGTACTGTTGCCACTGGTAGAATTGAAACCGGCGTTATCAACTCCAGTGATCCGGTTGATATCATTGGTATGGGTGCAGAAAAACTTAAGTCGGTTGTAACCGGTGTGGAAATGTTCCGTAAGATCCTCGACCGTGGTGAAGCTGGCGACAACGTAGGTCTGCTCCTTCGTGGTATTGACAAGGATGCCATTACCCGCGGTATGGTTATTTGCAAGCCTGGTTCAGTGAAGCCCCACAAAAAATTCAAGGCTGAGGTTTACGTACTGAAGAAAGAAGAAGGTGGCCGTCATACACCGTTCCACAACAAGTATCGTCCGCAGTTCTTCTTCCGTACAACCGACGTTACCGGCGAGATTTATTTGCCCGAAGGTGTAGAAATGTGTATGCCTGGCGATAACCTCACCATTACCGTTGAACTGATCGCTGAAGTAGCAATGGACAAAGGTCTGCGCTTTGCAATCCGCGAAGGTGGCCGTACTGTTGGTGCTGGTCAGGTAACTGAAATTATTGATTAAATATATCAGTAGCAAACAGGGAGCAGGTGCCACCATCTGCTCCCTTGTGCGCACACGGGTGTAGCTCAATTGGTAGAGTAGTGGTCTCCAAAACCATTGGTTGAGGGTTCGAGTCCTTCCACCCGTGCAAAATATTAGAATTAAAATTAATCATGAAGAAAATCAGAGCCTATATCCGCGAATCTTACGATGAACTCGTTCATAAAGTTTCGTGGCCTACCTGGAGTGAACTGCAGAACAGCGCAGTAGTTGTATCCATTGCTTCCCTCATAATCGCAGTCGTGGTTTATCTGATGGATGTCAGCTTCAGCTCCATTCTTAAACAATTCTACCGTCTCTTTTTGTAATCATTCGGCTATTGCTTGCGCTGTGCGTTCTGATATTTTTCTGATTTTCGACCATCAGCAAAGCAAGCAGCCGGGATTTAAGTTTTTTACGTTAGTATGAGCGACCAGGTTAAAAAATGGTATGTGGTCCGCGCGGTCAGTGGGAGCGAGAAGAAAGTCAAGCAATACATTGAAAGTGAGATTTCTCGTCTCGGCCTGCAGGATTACGTATCGCAAGTACTGATCCCCGTCGAAAAGGTCTATCAGATTCGCAAAGGGAAAAAAGTGAGCGCCGAGCGCAACTATTTTCCTGGCTACGTGCTGATTGAGGCTGCTTTGGTTGGGGAGATTCCGCACATCATACGGAACGTTCCGGGGGTGTTGGGTTTCTTAGGCTCTGGATTGGAACCCGCCCCGCTTCGCCCTGCCGAGGTCAACCGCATCTTAGGAAAGGTTGATGAACTCTCGGGCAAGGAAGAAGAACTGAATGTACCGTTTATTGTGGGTGAAACCGTAAAAGTGACAGACGGACCGTTTAACAGCTTTACCGGAGTGATCGAAGAGATCAACGAAGAGAAGAAAAAATTGAAGGTGATGGTGAAAATCTTCGGTCGTAAAACTCCATTGGAGCTGAGTTTCATGCAGGTTGAAAAAGAGTAAATGTGTTGTTACGCGCATTTGCCCCAATCGGTATGATGTACTTCGATCCCCTTACTTGTTAAAAAAAATCGAAAAATGGCAAAAGAAGTTAGTGCTTTAATAAAACTGCAAATCAAAGGCGGTGCAGCAAACCCCTCGCCACCCGTTGGCCCCGCATTGGGCGCCAAAGGTGTGAACATCATGGAGTTTTGCAAGCAGTTCAACGCCCGTACGCAGGATAAAGCCGGTAAAGTAATTCCGGTTATTATCACCGTGTACAAGGACAAATCCTTTGATTTCATTACCAAAACTCCGCCGGTTGCCGTGCAGCTGCGCGAGTTTGCCAAGATCAAATCGGGTTCAGCCGAGCCCAACAGGACCAAAGTAGCTACTATTACTTGGGAACAGGTACGGGAAATCGCAGAATCAAAAATGCCCGACTTAAACTGTTTTACCGTTGAGTCAGCCATGGAAATGGTTGCCGGCACGGCCCGAAGCATGGGTATCAGAATAAAAGGAGCAAAATCCTAATATGCTGGTATCAGGCAGTTTATCTGTGGGTATTAATTAACTAAAAGCTTAACGGAATCTAAAATGGCTAAATTAACAAAAAACCAAAAAGAAGCTTTAGCTAAGTTTGATAAGGATGCGGTTTTCTCAATGGCTGATGCGGCTGAAGTCGTAAAAAAGGTCACCTATACCAAATTCGATGCTTCAGTTGACCTGGACATCCGCCTTGGTGTTGACCCGCGCAAAGCAAACCAAATGGTTAGGGGCGTTGTTACCCTGCCGCATGGTACTGGAAAAACCGTCAGGGTACTTGTTCTTTGTACCCCCGATAAAGAAGACGAAGCTAAAGAAGCCGGAGCTGATTACGTTGGCCTGGATGAATACGTTGAAAAGATCAAAGGTGGCTGGACTGACGTTGACGTGGTAATTACCACCCCCAACGTTATGCCCAAAGTAGGTGCCCTGGGCCGTATTCTCGGACCCCGTGGCCTTATGCCAAACCCCAAAGCCGGTACCGTTACCATGGAAATTGGTAAAGCCGTGCAGGATGTGAAAGCCGGAAAGATCGATTTCAAAGTGGATAAGTATGGTATCGTTCATGCTTCCATCGGAAAAGTGTCGTTCGACACTCAGAAGCTGGTAGAAAATGCGAGAGAACTGATCCAGACCATCAACAGGTTAAAGCCTTCAGCCGCTAAGGGAACTTACGTGAAAAGCATTTATATGTCGAGTACCATGAGCCCTGGCGTTCAGGTTGAAACCAAATCAGTAACCATTTAAACTTAGGTGGCTAGTCACCTTTAAGATACTGACACTTTATGAAAAGAGAAGACAAATATCAGATAATCGAGTCGTTGACCGAGAAACTTAAAGGTCGCGAAGTGGTATATCTGACTGACACTTCTGATCTGGATGTAGAAACCATTAACAAACTCAGGAGGTTGTGCTTCCGTCGTAATGTTACCTTGCAGGTGGTGAAAAACACCCTGCTTCGTAAAGCTATGGAATCCAGCGAAAAGAACTTTGAGCCGCTTTTCGAAGTGCTTAAAGGCGCTACCTCCATTATGATGGCAGAATCGGCCAACGTGCCCGCCCGCCTCATAAAAGAGTTTCGCAAATCCAGTCCGAAGCCGATCCTTAAGGGAGCTTATGTGCAGGAATCTTTCTTCATTGGCGACGATCAGCTCGACACGCTGGTAAGCCTCAAGTCGAAAGAAGAACTCCTGGGCGAACTTATCGGATTGCTGCAATCTCCTGCCCGCAATGTGATCTCTGCCCTTCAGTCGGGCGGCACCACCATTGCCGGAGTACTCAAAACCCTTTCTGAAAAAGAAGGCTAAAACTTGTTCAAAACAGAAAATCAAAGAAGTAAAACCAATTAAAACAATTATAAAAATGGCAGATTTGAAAGCTTTTGCAGAACAATTAGTTAACCTTACGGTAAAAGAGGTTAATGAATTGGCACAAATTTTAAAAGACGAATACGGCATTGAGCCTGCCGCTGCTGCTCCGGTTGCTATGGCCGTTGCTGCTGATGCAGCTGGTGAAGTTGTTGAAGAGCAAACTCAGTTCGACGTAATCCTTAAGGCAGCTGGCCCCTCTAAACTGGCCGTTGTGAAGCTTGTGAAAGAACTCACCAGCCTCGGACTTAAAGAAGCTAAAGAACTGGTAGATGGCGCACCTAAGGCTATCAAAGAAGGCGTTGCTAAAGATGAAGCAGAATCTTTGAAAAAGCAACTTGAAGAAGCCGGCGCAGAGGTTGAAGTAAAATAAACCTTCGCAAATACTTGAAGATTAGACTTCTGCCGAATTCGAAAGTTCGCTGTGGAAGTCTAATCTTTATTGCTGTTTATTTGTTTCTCTCCTTTAGTTTTTTTTGTAACACAAACACCTCAAACCTTGGCAGCAAATATCAAAACCGTCGAAAGGGTAAATTTCTCCTCTGTAACAACCCACTTTGAGTACCCCGATTTTCTCGAGGTCCAGCTGAAGTCCTTCCAGGACTTTTTCCAGCTAGAGACAACCCCCGAAAATCGTAAGAATGAGGGTCTCTTTAAGGTGTTCAGCGAGAACTTCCCCATTTCCGACGCCCGAAACAATTTTGTTCTTGAATTCTTAGATTATTTTATTGACCCCCCGAAATATTCCATACAGGAGTGTATCGAACGCGGACTTACCTACAGCGTGCCCCTGAAGGCAAAGCTGAAGTTGTATTGCACCGACCCCGAACACGAAGACTTCGAAACCATTATTCAGGATGTTTACCTGGGAATGATTCCGTACATGACCCCAAGGGGTACCTTCGTGATCAACGGTGCCGAGCGAGTGGTGGTGTCGCAGTTGCACCGTTCACCCGGTGTGTTTTTTGGTACCAGCCTGCATGCCAACGGTACACAGCTCTATAGCGCCAGGATTATCCCATTTAAAGGATCCTGGATTGAGTTCGCAACAGACATTAACAGCGTAATGTACGCTTATATCGACAGGAAAAAGAAATTGCCTGTCACCACACTGCTCCGCGCCATTGGCTATGAAAGCGACAAGGATATTCTTGAAATCTTTGATCTTGCCGATGAAGTGAAAGTGAGCAAAACAGGCCTCAAGAAATTTGTCGGACGCAAGCTTGCTGCACGTGTGCTGCGTTCGTGGGTCGAAGACTTTGTCGATGAAGATACCGGTGAAGTGGTTTCCATCGAACGCAACGAAGTGGTCATCGACCGCGAAACCATTCTCGAAAACGAACATATAGACCAGATTGTTGAGTCAGGTGCAAAAACCATTATCCTTCATAAGGAAGATGTGAACCTCAACGACTATGCCCTGATTTACAACACCCTGCAAAAAGATACTACCAACTCTGAAAAGGATGCCGTAGAGTTTATCTACCGCCTGCTTCGAAATGCCGACCCGCCCGATGATGAAACTGCGCGCGGAATGATAGAGAAGCTTTTCTTCTCCGACAAGCGTTACGACCTGGGCGATGTGGGCCGCTACCGCATCAACAAGAAGCTCAACCTCGATACCGACATGAACCTGAGGGTGCTTACCAAAGAAGATATCATCTCTATTGTGAAATATCTTATTAAACTGGTAAACGCCAAGGAAGATGTGGATGATATCGACCACCTTAGCAACCGCCGTGTGCGGACCGTGGGAGAACAACTCTATGCCCAGTTTGGCGTAGGTTTAGCCCGCATGGCACGCACCATTCGCGAGCGTATGAACGTTCGCGATAACGAGGTGTTTGCTCCCACCGATTTGATCAATGCCAAGACCCTGTCGTCGGTAATCAATTCGTTCTTTGGTACCAATCAGCTTTCGCAGTTTATGGACCAAACCAACCCCCTGGCCGAGCTTACGCACAAGCGCAGGATGTCGGCACTGGGCCCTGGCGGTCTTTCGCGCGAAAGAGCGGGTTTTGAAGTGCGCGACGTTCACTTTACCCACTACGGGAGGCTTTGCACCATCGAAACGCCCGAAGGACCCAATATTGGTCTTATTTCTTCGCTTTGCGTTTATGCCAAAGTCAACGAGCTGGGTTTCATTGAAACACCCTACTTCGAAGTGAAACAAGGCAAGGTTGATTTCAAAGTCGAGCCTATTTATCTCTCGGCAGAAGAGGAAGAAAACAAAATCATCAGCCAGGCCAATGTGCCCATGAAAAAAGATGGTCATTTTGCCGAAGAGGTGGTAAAAGTGCGATTCATGGCCGACTATCCCATTGTGGAGCCTGAAAAAATCGACCTGATGGACGTTGGGCCCAACCAGATCGCTTCCATTGCCGCTTCGCTTATCCCATTTCTCGAGCACGACGATGCCAACCGTGCCCTTATGGGAAGTAACATGATGCGACAGGCCGTGCCCTTGCTCAGCCCCGAAGCTCCCATTGTGGGTACGGGCCTTGAGAAAAAAGTGGCCACCGACTCACGCGTGCTCATCAATGCCGAAGGCGATGGGCTGGTTGAGTATGTCGATGCCGAAGAAATCATTATCCGTTATTCGAGAAACGACGATGAGAAACTTGTCAGTTTCGAAGACGATGTAAGGGTATACAAACTCATCAAGTTTGCCAAAACCAACCAGAGCACCTGCATTAACCTTCGGCCAATCGTTCGCAAGGGGCAGAAAGTGACCAAAGGTCAGTTGCTTTGCGAAGGCTATGCCACCAAAGATGGAGAGCTGGCACTGGGACGTAACCTGAAGGTAGCCTTCATGCCTTGGAAGGGTTACAACT
Organism: Bacteroidales bacterium; assembly: GCA_019429365.1. Taxonomy (GTDB): domain Bacteria; phylum Bacteroidota; class Bacteroidia; order Bacteroidales; family UBA7960; genus UBA7960. The sequence goes on from JAHYJD010000008.1 coordinate 52,563, forward strand.
TCGAAGATGCCATTGTGATATCTGAAAAGGTGGTGAAGGAAGACATCTTTACCTCCATTCATATTGAAGAATTCTCGCTCGACGTTAGAGATACTAAACGCGGTGTGGAAGAGCTTACCAGCGACATTCCCAACGTAAGCGCCGAAGCCATCAAAGACCTGGATGAAAATGGGCTGATACGCATTGGCGCGGAGGTTAACGAAGGCGACATTCTCATTGGAAAGATTACTCCCAAGGGAGAAACCGACCCCACACCTGAGGAGAAGCTTTTGCGCGCCATATTTGGCGACAAAGCAGGCGACGTGAAGGATGCTTCCCTTAAAGCGCCACCCTCAACAAAGGGTGTAGTGGTCGACAAGAAGCTCTTTTCGCGCGTTTTCAAAGATAGAAAAGCAAAAACCAAGGAAAAGATCATCCTCGAAAAACTCGACGATGAATTCAATGCCGAGGTGGCCGACCTTCGCGCCAAGCTGGTCGATAAGCTCATCATTCTTGTTAGCGGAAAAACTTCGCAGGGCGTTATGAATAGCCTGAAAGAGGTGGTTGTAGCCAAGGGTACCAAGTTTACCCAGAAAATTCTGCACAACCTCGATTACGCCAACATTAACCCCAATAACTGGACTACCGATCGCGACCGCAACCTGCTTATCAAGGAATTGTTGCACAACTATTCCATCAAGTTTAAGGATATTCTGGGTGCTTACAACCGCAAGAAGTTCACTTCTACCGTTGGCGATGAGTTGCCGGCAGGTATCGTTCAGTTAGCCAAGATTTACCTTGCCAAGAAGCGCAAGCTCAAGGTGGGTGATAAAATGGCAGGTCGCCACGGTAACAAGGGTATTGTAGCCCGTATCGTTCGCGAAGAAGATATGCCATTTTTGGAAGATGGTTCGCCGGTTGACATCGTGCTCAACCCCCTGGGCGTACCCTCCCGTATGAACCTCGGTCAGATATACGAAACCGTTCTTGGTTGGGCCGGTCAGAAACTGGGAAAGAAATTCTCCAGTCCGATTTTCGATGGTGCTACCATCGACGAAATCAACGAGTATATGCGTAATGCCGGATTGCCCGAAAATGGTAAGGTTTACCTCTACGATGGCGGCACCGGACAGCGCTTTGACCAGCCGGCTACCGTAGGCGTAATTTACATGCTGAAACTCGGCCACATGGTCGACGACAAGATGCACGCCAGATCTATCGGGCCATACTCGCTCATTACTCAACAGCCCCTTGGCGGTAAAGCACAGTTTGGTGGTCAGCGTTTTGGTGAGATGGAAGTCTGGGCACTCGAAGCATTTGGTGCTGCCAACATCCTGCAGGAGATTCTTACCGTGAAATCTGACGACGTAATTGGCCGTGCAAAGGCATACGAAGCCATTGTTAAAGGCGAAAACATGCCCACTCCCGGTGTTCCGGAATCATTCAACGTATTGGTTCACGAACTCAGGGGTCTGGGTCTGAATATCAAATTTGACTAGAACCATTATTCTGCCTGTAGCTAAAACCTGCAAGCAGAATATTTCATTAGCATCGTGTTTTGTCTGCTAATTGCTGCTAACGACTAAAATGTTTATTACACTTCCTTAACAATATCAACCTATATGGCTTTCAGAAAAGAAACCAACGTTAAAAGCAATTTTTCCCAGATCACCATCAGCCTGGCCTCGCCCGAGTCTGTATTGGAACGTTCGCACGGGGAAGTGCTTAAGCCGGAAACTATCAACTACCGTACCTATAAGCCCGAACGCGACGGACTGTTTTGCGAAAGGATCTTTGGGCCGGTAAAGGATTGGGAATGCCATTGCGGAAAATACAAGCGTATCCGTTACAAAGGAATCGTTTGCGACCGCTGCGGTGTTGAAGTGACTGAGAAGAAGGTTCGTCGCGAAAGGATGGGCCACATTAAACTGGTAGTGCCCGTGGCACACATCTGGTTCTTCCGTTCGCTTCCCAATAAAATTGGCTACCTGCTTGGATTGCCCTCAAAAAAACTCGACCAGATCATTTATTACGAAAGGTATGTGGTCGTTAATCCCGGTATCAAGGCCGATGAGCTTAACTTCCTCGATTTCCTTACAGAAGAAGAGTATTTCAATATCCTGGAGTCGCTTCCGCGCGAAAACCAGATCCTTGAAGACGACGATCCCAATAAATTCGTGGCCAGGATGGGCGCCGAAGCGTTGAAAGATATTTTACACCGCCTCGACCTCGACCAATTGTCGTACGACCTTCGCCACAAGGCCAATACCGAAACCTCGCAGCAGCGTAAGGCTGATGCCCTCAAGAGGCTGCAGGTGGTTGAAGCCTTTCGCGAATCGCAAAAAACCATTGAGAACAAGCCCGAATGGATGATCGTGGATGTGGTTCCCGTTATTCCCCCGGAGCTTCGCCCCCTCGTGCCACTCGATGGCGGCCGGTTTGCCACCAGCGACCTGAACGACCTCTACCGTCGCGTAATCATTCGCAACAACCGCCTGAAGCGTCTCATCGAAATCAAGGCACCTGATGTAATTTTGCGTAATGAGAAGCGTATGCTTCAGGAAGCTGTGGATTCGCTGTTTGACAACTCGCGCAAGACCAACGCAGTAAAGACCGAGTCGAATCGTCCGCTTAAGTCGCTCAGCGACAGCCTCAAGGGTAAGCAGGGACGTTTCCGTCAGAACCTTTTGGGTAAAAGGGTCGACTATTCGGCCCGTTCGGTTATTGTGGTTGGTCCTGAGCTGAAGCTTCACGAATGCGGTCTTCCCAAAGAAATGGCCTCCGAGCTTTTCAAGCCTTTCATTATTCGTAAGATGCTCGAAAGGGGTATCGTCAAGACGGTGAAGTCGGCCAAAAAGATCGTTGACCGTAAGGATCCCGTTGTATGGGATATCCTGGAAAATGTATTGAAGGGGCACCCGGTGCTTCTTAACCGTGCGCCTACGCTTCACCGCTTGGGTATTCAGGCTTTTCAGCCCAAACTGATCGAGGGGAAAGCTATTCAGCTGCACCCGCTGGTTTGTACCGCTTTCAACGCCGACTTCGATGGTGACCAGATGGCCGTTCACGTGCCCCTGGGCAATGCTGCCATTCTTGAAGCACAGCTTCTGATGCTGGCTTCGCACAATATCCTTAACCCTGCCAACGGGGCACCCATTGCCGTCCCTTCGCAGGACATGGTTCTTGGCCTTTATTACATGACCAAGGCCCGCAAGAGTACTCCCGAACATCCTGTTAAAGGAGAAGGACTGACATTTTATGGTCCGGAGGAAGTAATTATAGCGCACAACGAAGGTGCTGCCGATCTGCACGCCATCATTAAGGTTCGCGTTCCCGTAAGGGAAAACGGACAACTGGTGGAACACCTCATCGAAACCACCGTAGGCCGCGTGCTGTTTAACCAGGTGATTCCCAAAGAGTATGGCTTTATCAACCAGCTGCTTACCAAAAAAGCACTGCGCGATATCATTGGCGCCATCATGAAAGTGACCGGTATTTCCCAAACCTCGCAGTTTCTCGATGATATCAAAGACCTTGGGTTTACCATGGCATTCAAAGGTGGTTTGTCATTCAACCTGGGCGATATCCTTGTTCCGGAAGAAAAACAGATCCTTATTGATCAGGCCAACGAACAGGTTGATGAAGTGCGTGCCAACTACAGCATGGGCTTTATCACCAACAACGAACGTTATAACCAGATCATCGATATCTGGACACACACCAACGCCAAGCTTACCAAGGTGCTGATCGAAAAGACCACTGCCGACAACCAGGGTTTCAACCCGGTGTATATGATGCTCGACTCCGGTGCAAGGGGCTCAAAAGAGCAGATTCGTCAGCTCTCGGGTATGAGGGGTCTTATGGCCAAGCCACAGAAATCGGGCGCCAAAGGTGGTGAAATTATTGAAAACCCCATTCTTTCCAACTTTAAGGAAGGTCTGTCGGTTCTCGAGTACTTTATCTCCACCCACGGTGCACGTAAAGGTCTGGCCGATACTGCCCTTAAAACGGCCGATGCCGGTTATCTTACCCGACGTCTGGTCGACGTTTCTCAGGACGTGATTGTAACCGAGCCCGATTGCGGAACCCTTCGCGGTTTAACCGCCACTGCACTCAAAAACAACGAGGAAACAGTTGAGCCTTTATTCGACCGTATCCTGGGCCGTACAACCCTGCACGATATCTATCACCCAACCACTGCTGAACTTATTGTTAAAGCAGGGGAGGAATTAACCGAGGAGATATCCAGGATTATTGAAGATTCACCCATTGAAGCGGTAGAAATTCGTTCGGTACTTACCTGTGAGTCGAAACATGGTGTTTGTGCTAAATGCTACGGCCGCAACCTGGCCACCGGACGTATGGTTCAGAAAGGCGAAGCTATTGGCGTTATCGCAGCCCAGTCTATCGGTGAACCCGGTACTCAGCTTACACTTCGTACCTTCCACGTGGGTGGTGTTGCAGCTGGCCTTGCCACTGCCTCTAAAATAAACGCCAAGTATGGCGGTCTCCTTGAGATCGACGAACTCCGCAGCGTACCGTTTACCAATGCTGAAGGGAAATCCTACCACGTGGTTATTGGTCGTTCGGCAGAGATGCGCATTGTGGACAAGAGCACCCGCATGGTGCTTACCAGCCAGAATATACCCTACGGTGCCAGCCTGTATTTCGAGGCTGGACAGGAAGTGGAAAGCGGCGACCTGATTTGCGAGTGGGATCCCTACAACGCCGTGATTATTTCCGATATGAGTGGTAAAGTGGTGTTCAACCAAATGCAGGAAGGCGTTACTTACCGTACCGATTCTGACGAACAGACGGGTTACTACGAAAAAGTGATCGTCGAAAGCAAGGACAGAACAAGGAACCCTTCCATTAGTATTGTTGATAAGGATGGCGAAATTCTTCGCACTTACGACATGCCCGTGGGAGCTCACATTGTTGTGTCTGAAAATCAGGAGATTGTAGCTGGTAAAACGGTAGCTAAGATTCCCAGGGCCGTTGGTAAATCTGGTGACATCACTGGTGGTCTGCCAAGGATCACCGAACTGTTCGAAGCCCGTAACCCAAGCGATCCGGCTGTGGTTTCTGAAATCGATGGTGTAGTTTCGTTTGGCAAGAAGATCAAGCGCGGTAACCGCGAGGTGGTTATTACTTCCAAAACCGGCGATGAGAAGCGTTACCTTATTCCGCTTTCGAAGCAGATCCTTGCCCAGGAAAATGACTTTGTGAAAGCCGGCACGCCCATGTCTGATGGCCCGATCACCCCGGCCGATATCCTTGCTATTAAAGGCCCCACCGCCGTGCAGGAGTATATCGTGAATGAGGTGCAGGAAGTATATCGCATGCAGGGTGTGAAGATCAACGACAAGCACTTCGAAGTAATTGTTCGCCAGATGATGCGCAAGGTAACCATTGACGATCCGGGCGATACCCGCTTCCTCGAAAACGAGATCGTGAACAAGATCGAGTTTATGGAAGAGAACGACAACAATTTCGGCAAGAAGGTGGTTGAAGATCCGGGTGACTCTGTTCTCAGACCTGGTCAGATTATCACTGCCCGTAAGCTGCGCGACGAAAACTCGCTGCTCAAGCGTAAGGACAAGGCCATTGTTGTTGCCCGCGATGCCAGAGGTGCTACGGCACGTCAGCAGCTGCAGGGTATTACCAAAGCTTCACTCCAGACCAAGAGCTTTATCTCGGCTGCTTCCTTCCAGGAAACCACCAAGGTACTTACCGATGCGGCTGTTAATGCCAAAGTCGATAACCTGGCAGGCCTGAAGGAAAACGTGATCGTTGGTCACCTGATCCCAGCCGGTACCGGTCTCAGGGAGTACGAAAACATCATTGTTGGATCAATGGAAGAGTACAACCTGTTGATGGCCTCCAAGCGAAAAGTTGAAGAAGTAGAAGAAGATTAATTTATTCACCATAAAAAGAAAGGCAAGTCATGTCTGAACAAAAAAAACCCGAAAACCAGATCAATATTGAGTTGGGCGAGGATGTAGCGGAAGGAATCTATTCTAACCTGGCCATAATTACCCATTCGCACACTGAGTTTGTGGTCGATTTCGTCAGATTGATGCCTGGCGTTCCCAAAGCCAAAGTGAAGTCGAGAATTGTGCTAACGCCCCAACATGCCAAAAGGCTTATGAAAGCCCTGAAGGAGAATATCGGGAAGTACGAAGCGGTTCATGGACCCATTAAGGATGTGGAGGCCCCCAGCCTGCCAATGAATTTGGGTGGCCCCACTGCCCAGGCTTAAAAAACTAAACCCGGAAGCAAATCGCTTCCGGGTTTTTTATTTAAAAGAATCGGAATGCCCGCAGCAAACCCTCTTCATTGTCTCCATACCATACCAGCAGGAACTGTCCCCGGACTTTTGCATCGTTCTTGACCTTCTCCCAGGTCTCTTCCATCTCCTTTTCTTCCCCATCATCTTTAAAGGTTACAAACCTTCTAACATAATCTTCCACCTGCTCGAGTGACTCCCTGGGGTCTTTGCCTTCTTTTACCTTAAATACAAAAGCTTTCAGGTTGGCGTCGTGATAAATAAGCAGGTCGTTCACGCCAATCAGGTTCAGCGCCATCTTTTCCAGGGTGCCGTTGGGCTGGCGGTATTCGCCTGAATATCCGGCCCGCTGCATCTTTTCCTTCAGTACATTCAAATTGCCCGGCTCGCGCTGGCAGGCAAGAAATCCTGCCAGCATCAGGCTGAAAACGATCAGGGTTCTAAAAATCTTCATAAGAATTGTTTTTGCGAAGATAATGCAAAAGATTATTCTCGCAGTAGGGACAGGTCGCGACCTGTCCTTTTCCACAATTGACCTGTCCTTTTCCACAATTGACCTGTCCTTTTCCACAATCGACCTGTCCTTTTCCACAATTGACCTGTCCCTTTCCACACAATCGCCCTGACCCTGATCACCCCCTCGGGTCGGGCTTCATGGGCAGGCGGGCCATTTTTTCTACGGTTAATGATGGGAAACCGAACTCTTCAGTTATGGTGCCCAGCAGCAGGTATATGCCGCTTCCGCGGAAAGGCCAGGCTTTGGAAGCGCCGGGAAAGTGGACGGTGTCGAAGAAGTTGCCCTGCACATCCAGAAAGCAGCCGAAGTGCATCATTTCGCGCTTTACGGTGCGCACGTATTTGATGGTGACCAGCCAGCCCACCATGCGCACCTTGCGCCCCACCTGCTGCAGCATATCTGTGGCCATCATCTCGCCGCGGAAGCCGCTCTTTGCCAGGTCGAAGGGACTCATCGACACGGTGAAACCCAGCAGTTCCATTTCATCATAGGCATCCTGCACGGGGTCGGTTTCCGGTTCAGGAAAGTGAAAGGCCTTTTCCTGCGCGGCAAACAGCATGGGGCCGGTGGTGGGTTTCTTACCAGTGAGCAGATGCGCCTTCCACATAAGCTGTGCCTTGGCAATGCCCGTAAACCGGAAAGCATTGACACGAATGAGCAGTATGAGCTGCTCCAGTCCGGCCCCGCTGCGGCGGGCAAAGTCTTCCAGGCCCAGGTAGGGCCCGCTGCCTTCGCGCTCGGCTGTGATGTGCTGCGCCAGCTTGTATTCCAGGTTCTGTATGTGCACAAAGCCAATGTAAATATCACTTCCGTAAATGGTGGTGGTGTAGTTGCTGTGGTTTACGCAGGGCAGCTCGATATTGGCGCCATAGCGGCGGGCTTCGTTGAAATACACCGGGCTCTGGTAGAAGCCGCCAAAGTTGTTGATCACGGCGGTCATAAACTCGCGCGGATAATAGGCTTTCAGGTAAAGGCTCTGGTAGCTTTCCACGGCAAATGAAGCCGAGTGGGCTTTCGAAAAAGAGTATCCGGCAAAAGACTCAATCTGCCGCCACACTTCGCTGATGAGGCTTTCGGGATAGCCTTTGGCGCGGCAGTTTTCGAAAAAGCGGTCCACAATACGCTGCATTTCTTTTTTAGAGCGGTACTTGCCGCTCATGGCACGCCGCAGCACGTCGGCATCGGCCAGGTCGAGCCCGGCAAAGTGGTGGCATACCTTGATCACGTCTTCCTGATACACCATTACGCCGTAGGTTTCCTTCAGCTGCTGCTCCATAACCGGATGCAGATACTCAAAACCCTTGGGGTTGTGGAAGCGCTGAATGTATTCGCGCATCATGCCCGAGCGGGCCACCCCGGGGCGTATGATGGAGCTGGCGGCCACCAGGCTGATGTAGTTGTCGCAGCGCAGCTTCTTGAGCAGCCCGCGCATGGCGGGGCTCTCTACATAGAAGCAGCCGGTGGTCTCGCCCGAGCGAAGCAGCGCCTTCACCTTCTCATCTTTTTTGAACATCTCCACCTGGTGCACATCCACGCTGATGCCGTAGTTTTGCCTTACAATCTGGGCGCACTCATTGATATGGCCGATGCCTCGCTGGCTCAGGATATCGATCTTCTCGAAGGCCAGCTCTTCGGCGGTGTACATGTCCCACTGCACGGTGGGCAGGCCCTTGGGCGGCATGTCGAAGGCTGAGTAGCAGTTGATAGGCTGCTCAGAGATGAGCACGCCCCCGGCATGGATGCTGCGCATATTGGGAAAGTCGGCCAGCTGTTCGGCCATTCGGAAGATGCGGGCGCCCACGGCATCGGGCGTGCGGCGGGCTTCGTGGTTCGACACCAGCATGTCGATCTCGGCTTTGGGCAGGCCCAGCACCTTGCCCAGCTCACGTATCATGCTGCGGTCGCGAAAGGTGCTGATGGTGCCCAGCAGGGCGGTGTGCTCATGGCCGTAGCGCTTGAAGATGTAGTCGAGCACCTGGTCGCGCTCCTTCCACGAGTAGTCAATGTCGAAGTCGGGCGGGGTGGTGCGCTTGGGGTTGATAAAGCGCTCGAAGTAAAGGTCGAGCTCAATGGGGTCCACGTCGGTGATGCGCAGGCAGTAGGCCACGATGCTGTTGGCGCCGCTGCCGCGCCCCACATGGTAGAAGCCGCGCGACATGGAGTAGCGTATGATGTCCCAGGTAATGAGGAAGTAGGACGAGAAGCCCAGCTTGTCGATGATCTCCAGTTCGTGCTGCACTTGCCGCAGGGCTTCCTTGTTGCGCTTGCCGTAGCGGTATTCCAGCCCGTCCATAGCCAGCTTGGTAAGCAGGGCACGGTCATCGGCCGGATGGCCGGTAAAAGTCTTTTTGTTTTTGGGTGTGCGGAAGTCGAAGTCCATGTGGCACTGCTCCAGCAGCATTTCTGCGTTGGTGATGAGCTGCGGGAAGCTTTGGTAGTGGCTGCGCAGGGCGGCAGGCGAAGGGAGGACTTCGCCGGGGTGGGCGGTATGTTTGCCGGTGAGGCGGCTCAGCACTATGTTGTGGTCGATGGCGCGCAGGTGGCGGTGCAGTTCAAATTCCCTTTCAGAAAGGAAGGTGATGGGATGCAGGGCCACGAGCTTCGCAGGGTGGTGGCGCAGGGGAGCGGTGGAGAGACGCGTGAGCTCCCAAGGGCGTATGCCGATATATTCGTTGTTGCCGGGGAACGACCCTGCGCCACCCTCCCCGAAAGGGTAAATGACAAAAGTATGATCGCATACCGGAAAGCGTTCGGGCAGTGCTGTCCTGTCAATATTATGCTGGCTCAGGAATGCGTTGATGCGGCGAAAGCCTTCGGGGTCGCGTGCCAGCACAATGTACAGCAGGCGGTCGCCCTTGCGAAACTCCATGCCTGCCACGGGTGCAATGCCCTGCTCACGGCACAGCTTTACGAAATCGGGCATGGCCGTAGCGTTGTTGATGTCGGTCAGCGCCATGCGTTTGATGCCCATCTCAGCGGCCCGTGTCACCAGGTCTTCGGGGCTTACGGTGCCGTAGCGCAGGCTGTAGTATGTGTGGCAGTTGATGAACATTTTTTCGGATTACGCGGATTGTTACGGATTGCACGGATTTGGGAAGGGCACCCCTCGACTTCGCTCGGGGCAGGCAGGGAAAAGGAGGTAGCGGCAGGAGGTAGCGGCAGGAGGTAGCGGCAGGAGGTAGCGGCAGGAGGTAGCGGCAGGAGGTAGCAGCAGGAGGCAGAATACAGTAGCAATAAAACCTGAAACCTGAAACCTGAAACCTTAAACCTTAAACCTTGAACCCCAAACTCCAAACTCCAAACCTGAAACCTATCCCGGTGTCATGGCCACTCCGCGGTGCAGGGCGCTTTCGCCGTGCTTGCGGCGCATGCGGTCGATGGCCTGGTAGAGGCTGATGAGCTCGGGTGTTTCTTCGAACATATTGAGTTGCTGCACGCCATGCACCAGGCGGCTGAACTGTATGCCCACCAGTCGTATGAGCATGCGGCGGGTGTAAAGTCGCCGGAACAGCTCCTTGCATACGGGGATGAGCACGTGGTCAAAGGAGGTGTAAGGCACGGTTTGCTGCAGGGTGTGGGTGTCGAAGTTGGCGTAGCGTATCTTCACGGTGACGCAGCCGGTGAGCTGCTGCTTCTTGCGCAGGCGGTAGGCCACCTTCTCGCACATGCGCACCAGCAGGTCGTTGATAAAGGCAATGTCGATGGTGTCGGTTTCGAAGGTGCTCTCGGTGCCGATGGATTTTCGCTCACTCCAGCTCTGTACCGGGCTGCTGTCGATGCCGTTGGCCCGCCGCCATATCTCGCGGCCGTTCTTGCCCATCATGTTTTCCATCACCTCGGGCGGTATGCGGCTCAGGGTGCCTATGGTGGCAATGCCCATGGTGCGCAGGGTGTAATAGGTCTTGGAGCCGATCATGGGAATCTTGCGGATAGACAGGGGATCGAGAAAGGGCCGCAGCATGGGCTGCTGCACCTGTATCTGCCCGTTGGGCTTGGCTTCGCCCGTGGCGATCTTCGACACGGTCTTGTTCATCGAAAGCCCCATGGAGATGGGCAGCCCCGTTTCTTTTATGATGTATTGCCGCAGCTCTGAAGCCCATTTGTAGCAGCCAAAGAAGCGATCCATACCCGTGATGTCGAGGTAGTGCTCGTCGATGGAGGCCTTCTCGAATACCGGCGCCCGCTCGGCAATGATCTGCGTGACCATGTTGGAGTACTTGCTGTAGTCCTGCAGGTCGCCGCGAATGAACACGGCATCGGCACAGAGGTTGCGGGCCAGCTTCATGGGCATGGCCGAATGCACCCCATACTGCCGCGCCTCGTAGCTGCAGCCTGCCACCACGCCCCGGTCGCCCATACCGCCAATGATCACGGGCTTGCCAACGAGGCTGCTGTTGTGCAGGCGCTCCACCGACACAAAAAAAGTGTCCTGATCGAGGTGTGCTATGGTGCGGGCAGAAGAGTCCATAAATATTTTTTGCTCAGGCGCTTGCCGTTTCAGAAAATGTTTTAACTTTGATTAGAATATGATCAAGATTCTGGTTATAATTTAATCAAAAATTGAATTGTGGTTCTTGTTAAGGGGTGATTTTTTCTGCCAAAACACAGTATTATGAGTTTCTTTGCATCCAACATCAAGCTTTTGCGCAAGCGGCGCGGCCGCACCCAGGACGATGTGGCCTTTTTGCTTAACATGAAGCGCCCCACCCTGAGCGGTTACGAGAATGAGGTGGCCCAGCCCGGGCTGGAAGCCCTTGTGACTTTTTCGAAGTATTACAACGTGTCCATCGACACCCTGATAAAGGTTGATCTTGCCAGTTTGGCTGAAAGCCAGCTCAGGCAGCTGGAGCGGGGCTACGATGTCTTCGTTTCGGGCAGCAAGCTGCGGGTGCTGGCTACCACCGTCGACAGCGACAACGAAGAGAACATCGAGTTGGTGTCGGAAAAGGCCAAGGCCGGCTACCGCACCGGCTTTGCCGACCCGGAGTTCATCAAGGTGCTGCCTACCTTCCAGATGCCTTTCCTGTCGAAGCAGAAGAAGTACCGCAGCTTCCAGGTCTCGGGCGACAGCATGCTGCCCATACCCGAGGGCTCATGGGTTACCTGCGAGTTTGTACAGAACTGGAACCTGATACAGAACCGCCATGCCTACGTGATTCATACCCTCGACGATGGGGTAGTGTTTAAGGTGGCGGAAAACCTGATAAGGAGCGAAGGCAAGCTGCGGCTCTATTCGCTCAATCCGATATACGAGCCTTACGAAGTGCATGTGAACGACATCCGCGAGGTGTGGAAGTTCGTCCACTTCATCAGCAGCCAGATACCCGAAGCCAACTCGCCCATGGAGCAGCTCTCAAATCAGTTCATACAGCTAAAGAAAGAGGTGGAGTCCATCAAAACCAAGCTAAAGCCAAAGCAGCCCAAAGGAAAAACGGGCAACCTTTTCGGTGATGAATAAAATGTTTTTTACAAACTTTTTATCAGTTCGGTAAAGACCACTGTCATGTTACGCTCGGCCACCTGGGCCACGTTTTGCACTTCTTCGTGGCTGGTGGGCTTGTCGGTGTCGGCGGGCTTGGCCAGGTTAGTGATGACCGAAATGCCGAAACATTCCATGCCGGCATGGCGGGCCACGATCACTTCGGGTACGGTCGACATGCCCGTGGCATCGGCACCCAGCAGGCGGAACATATTGTATTCGGCGGGGGTTTCGAGGGTGGGGCCGGGGCTGCCAATATACACGCCCGACTGGAACTTGATCTTGTTTTCAGTGGCAATTTTCTTGGCGCGGGCAATCAGTTCGGGATTGTAAGTCTGGCTCATTTCGGGGAAGCGGGTGCCAAGCTCGTCCATATTTTTCCCGCGAAGGGGACTTTCAGGAAAAAAGTTGATATGGTCGCGGATGATCATCAGGTCGCCCACTTCGAAGGCTGGATTCAGGCCACCGGCGGCATTTGAGAGGAATACCGTATTCACTCCAAGCAGTTTCATTACCCTTACGGGAAAAGTTACTTCCTGCATGGGATAGCCTTCATAGTAATGAAAGCGGCCCTGCATGGCCACCACGTTTTTCCCGCCCAGGAGGCCAAAGATCAGCTTGCCATCGTGGCCTTCGACAGTGGATACCGGGAAGTTGGGGACTTCGCTGTAATCGAACGTGTGCTTCACGTCGATGGCCTTTACAAGCCCGCCAAGGCCGGAGCCCAGGATAATGCCTGTTTCGGGGGTGAATTGTGTTTTTTCTTTAAGAAATTGCGCAGTAGCTTTTATTTTTTCAAACATTTGTCATAGGATTTGGTCGGATTGCTAAATTAGTAAAAAGTTCAGTAAGTCAAAAACCATTAAATTTGCTGAATTAAGCCCTTTTCTATGGGTTGAACCATTTTCTTGCTTTTCTTGTTAACGGAAGCAATGACTTGCTTTAAAGCGGTAGACCTAATACGTAAAATTTTTCTGGATGGCAAATAAAGGTAATAGTTCCGAAGGAAGTGGAAAAGACCACCTTTCTAAAGTTGATTTTCTGATTGTAAATGGACTGGTGGTAACCATGGACCCGGCTTACCGCATTGTTGAGAATGGCGCTATTGCCGTAAAGGATGGTTCAATTGTGGACATTGGCGAAACCACTTTGCTGCAAAAGAAGTTTGTTGCTGACCAGGAAATCAATGCTTCTGGAAAGCTGGTTTTACCCGGCTTGATCAATACGCATACCCACTCGCCTATGACCATTTTCAGGGGCTATGCCGACGACCTGCACCTGAAGGAGTGGCTCTACGATCATATTTTTCCCATTGAGTCGGAGTTTGTTACACCCGAGAATGTGCGCACCGGCACCCGGCTGGCCATTGCCGAGATGCTGCTTAGCGGCACTACCACCTTCAACGATATGTATTATTATGTGGATGAGATGGCGAAGGTAGTGGACCAGGTGGGTGTACGTGCGGTGCTGACAGAAAGCCTGATAGATTTTTCAGT
>JAHYJD010000094.1 GCA_019429365.1 Bacteroidales bacterium
CAAAAAACCATTCTTGAAAAGCGCGAAGGCGAAAAACTGACCTTCACCCCTATCTTTATTGAAGCCATTGCCAAAGCATTGCGTGACTTCCCCATGGTGAACATTTCTACCGAAGGCGAAAAGCTCATCGTTCGCAAGAATGTGAATATTGGCATGGCCGCTGCCACCCCCGATGGCAACCTCATTGTGCCGGTAATCAAAAATGCCGACCACAAAAGCCTGCTGGGCATTACCAAAGAAGTGAACGATCTGGCCAAGCGCGCGCGCGCCAGCCAGCTGAAGCCCGACGAGATTCAGGGCGGCACCTTTACGCTGACCAACTTCGGCACCTTTGGCGCCATTGGCGGCACACCCATCATTAACCAGCCGCAGGTGGCCATATTGGGCGTAGGTATTATTCAGAAAAAGCCCGTGGTAATTGAAACCCCGCAGGGCGATACCATTGGCATCCGCCACATGATGATGCTCTCGCTCTCGTGCGACCACCGCGTGGTAGATGGCGCCCTGGGCAGCATGTTCCTGAAGCGCGTGGCCGAATACCTCGAAAAATTCGACACCAGCCAAACGATTTAATTGAACTGGCAAAAACATAAAAAGGCTGTTCCGGTTATGGAGCAGCCTTTTTCTTTTGATTATTCCAAAATTCGCCGGAACTTTGAGTAATCAAAAACTTTTAGCCTATGCGGATTTCTGGATTCATCCTGGCCTTGCTCGGTTTGCTTGGCGCCCCGCTGCTGGGGGCAACCTTGCCGGCAAACCTATACTGGGCTATGCAGGCTACCTGCCGTTTGGATTACAATGTGGACTGGCCGCAATCCTTGTAAACAAAGTCATTAAGAAAACGACCTAATGGAGGTTCTTACATTGATTTTTTCATTAATATTGAAAAACCATATTTGAAAACCCTAAACCATGAAAAAGACAAGCTTACTTTTTGCCCTTTGCCTGGCCTTTTCTACCGCCATGGCCGATTTTCCAGTTAATCCGACCTTCACCGAAAAAGAGGTGACCCTGCATACCCCCACCGGCGACATTTTCGGCCTGCTCACTATAACACAGCAAGCCCAGCAAATGCCACTTGTAATCATTATTGCCGGCTCAGGCAACACCGACCATGACGGCAATAGCCCAATGGGCGTCAAGGCTGCTCCCTACAAAATGCTGGCAGAAGATCTGGCAAGCGTTGGTATTTCAGCGCTTAGGTTCGACAAGCGGGGCATCGCAAAAAGTGCCGGGGCTATGGTGAGCGAAAGTGAACTGCGTTTCGATCATTACATTGATGATGTAGTGGCCTGGGTGGAAGAAATGCGCAAAGACCAGCATTTTACTAAAATCATTATTGCCGGACACAGCGAGGGTTCGCTCATTGGCATGGTGGCAGCAGAAAAGGCAAAAGCCGATGGATTCATTTCCATTGCCGGCCCGGGCAGACCCATCGATCAGATTCTGGCCGAGCAACTGCAAAATGCTCCTGAAAGCATGAAGGAAGAAATTGATGAGGTGATGCAAAGCCTGAAAAAAGGTGAAACCGTTGAAAGCGTCAGCATGGCCCTGTTCAGCATTTTCCGCCCCAGCGTGCAGCCCTATCTGATCAACTGGATGCAATACGATCCCGCTGTGGAAATTGAAAAACTAAGGGTACCAGTATTGATCATCCATGGGGCCACTGACATACAGGTTCCTGAATCTGATGCAGAGTTGCTTGCAAGCGCTAAATATGATGCCGAGCTTACCATATTTGAAAACATGAATCATGTATTGAAAGATGCTGAAGCTGACCCGGCAAAAAACATGGCCACCTACGGCGACCCTGCACTACCCCTTTCACGGGGTCTGGTGGAAGTAATTGCCGATTTCATTAAACGGATTGAATAATCTCTCATTTTCTCATTTTCTCATTATCACATCCTAACATTTCTTCGGACTTCGGACTCGGACTTCCGACCTGCCTGCCGGCAGGCAGGCTTCCGACTCTTCAAAAATGCTTACTTTCGTATAGTATAAAAAAAAAGATTATGAAACTTAACCTTACCCGGCCCTTGGCCTTTTTCGACCTTGAAACTACAGGTGTAAACGTGGTGGCCGACCGCATTGTTGAAATCGCCATCTACAAAGTAATGCCTGATGGCAGCACAGAAAGCCTTTCAAAACTGGTCAATCCCGGAAGACCCATTCCGCCCGAAGTCACTGCCATTCACGGCATAAAGGACGAAGACGTGAAAGATGCGCCCACCTTTGCACAGTTGGCCCCCACCCTTGATAAATTCCTGGCCAATTGCGACCTGGCAGGTTACAATAGCAATAAGTTCGATGTGCCCATGCTTATTGAAGAGTTTTTGCGCTGCGGCATCAACTTCGATCTGAAAAAACGACGTCTGATTGATGTGCAGAACATTTTCCATAAAATGGAACAGCGCACCCTGAAAGCGGCTTATAAATTCTATTGTGGCAAGGAGCTTATTGATGCACATGAGGCCGAAGCCGACACACGTGCTACTTTCGAAATTCTGGAAGCCCAGCTCGACCGGTACAAGGACACGGAATTTACCGACCGCGATGGCAATGTAAGTAAACCCGTGCAAAACGACATGGAAGCCCTTTACCAGTTCTCTTACAACCATCAGCACGCCGACCTGGTGGGGCATATCGGCATAAACCGCCAGGGAAAAGAAGTATTCAACTTTGGCAAGAACAAAGGCCGTGAAGTGGAAGAAGTGTTCAAAAAAGAACCACAATATTACGACTGGATGATGAACGCCGATTTCCCGCTCTCAACCAAAAACGTGATCACAACCATTTATCTCAGAGGCAAAAGCCAGGGGCAGTTTATTTTTAAAGGATAAAAGGTTTGGGGTTTGGAGTTCGGGGTTTATTAGCTTCGCTGAGCTCCCTCTGGTCGGTTCGCTTCGCTCATCAGCTCTCGCGCAATTGCGGGATCGGTTGGTGTTCAAAGTTTAAGGTTTAAGGTTTAAGGTTTAGTGTGGCAAATAATTTCTCTCTCAGTCACTTAAGTCCCGTAAGTCTCTTTTTCGCCCCATGCCCCATGCCCAATCTGTGTAATCCGTTTTAATCCGTGTAATCCACTTTAATCCGTGTAATCAAAAAACCATGAAAATCCTCTGCATCGGCATGAATTACCACGCGCACCTGGCTGAGCTGAACAACCCGGTTCCGGAGCAACCCGTATTCTTTATGAAACCTGAGTCGGCGCTGATCAGGGCGGGTTTGCCTTTTTTTTATCCCGATTTTTCGAAAGAGGTGCATTATGAGGTGGAGCTGGTATTACGTATTTCCAAAGTCGGTAAGCACATACAGGAGCGTTTTGCCCACACATATTACCAGGAAATTGGTGTTGGCATTGACTTTACCGCCAGGGATCTGCAGCGCGAATGCCGGCAAAAAGGCCTGCCCTGGGAAATGGCCAAAGCTTTTGATGGTTCAGGGCCGGTTAGCAAGTTTGTCCCGCTTCAAAGCCTTAAAAACCCGGCAGATATAGCCTTCAGCCTGAAAAAAAACGGAGAATTGGTGCAGCAAGGCAGGTCAACGGATATGATCTTTAACTTCAACCAGCTCATTTCCTACGTATCCAATTACACTACCCTCAAGATGGGCGACCTGATGTTTACCGGCACCCCGTCGGGCGTAGGACCCGTGCAAATTGGCGACCACCTCGAAGCCTTCCTCGAAGACAAAAAACTACTCGATATCAAAGTGAAGTAGCACTTTTTCTAATTCTCATTTTCATACTTTCTCATCTTCTCCCCTTCTCATGAACAAGCTTCCCCCTGAATACTACCTCAACCCCGATGTGGTTTTCCTGGCGCGCGACCTGTTGGGTAAGGCGCTGTTGACCCACATTGACGGACAAGGCGTTACCGGGGGCATTATTGTGGAAACCGAAGCATACGCGGGCGAAATCGACCGGGCGTCACATGCTTTTGCCGGCCGACGCACCCCACGCACCGAAACCATGTATATGCAGGGAGGAGTGGCTTATGTATACCTGTGCTATGGCATGCACCACCTTTTCAATGTGGTCACCAACATCGAAGGCATTCCACATGCCATCCTTATCAGGGGCATAAAACCCATCACCGGGCAGGAACTGATGAGCATTCGTACCGGAAAACAACCAGACAAACTTGAATTGCTGAATGGTCCGGGAAAACTAACCAAGGCATTGGGCATTACAACGCGCCACGATAAAACACGGCTCTACGACGATTCAATTTGGATAGAGAAAAATGAAGATCAACCAATTCATAATAAAATCATTACAGGCCCAAGAGTTGGGGTTGACTATGCCGGGGAGCATGCACTTTGGCCCTATCGATTTTCTTTATTACTCGAGGGATGACTTTTTGTAATTAAAGGGTTGACTGCAAGTTACCCGATGAGTCCGGGAACCGGACCATCTGATATGTGCTGTAATTTGCAATTCCAAAAATTATTTTCTACTTTTCCGACAAGGAAAAACTCACCCATGGAAACCCCGCTTGAACATATCCTGAGCAACTTTCACAGGCAAGAAATACTCTCATACATGGCTGAGTATCCTGAAAATTTCCAGGAAGCCAATGCTATGGCTCTTTCAAATAAGCAGCCTTTTCATTCAGAAAGTTTTTAATATTTACACATAACATCCAAACACCATGAAAAAGTTCGAAAAACAAGAGCCAAAAACCTACAAAGTAAAGGGTTACGAATTGAGGTGCCCGATTTGCGACAATAAGTATTTCCGCACCCGTGAAGCCCTGCTGAACACCAAAATGGCCTCATTCTTCAATTTCGACTGGGCCAACCGGGCCGCCACCTGCTATGTATGCTCAAAGTGCACGCACATTCTCTGGTTTTTTGGGGAGTAAAGCCTTGTATATTCATCTTGTGACTTCTTTACTTACGAGGCACACCTGGGTTAATAAGGTTGGGCGCTCGACCAGTGAGTTGTGCCATTTAATTGATTAATTTTGCAGCCATTATGCAAATCCCCTTGAAAATTGTGTTGCAACCCGGTAAGGATGGTGCCATCAGGCGTTTTCACCCCTGGGTATTTAGCGGTGCCATCAAGAAGATCCATGGCAATGCTGCAGATGGCATGCATGCAGAAGTGTTTAGTCACCACGACGACTATCTTGGGGCTGGCATTTACCAGGATGCCACCATTGCGGTAAGGATCCTGGCGTTTCCGCCAAGCCGGCCGGAAAGACTGGATGAGGCATTCTGGCAAAAAAAGATTGAAAAGGCTTATCAGCTTCGAAAAACCATTGGCCTGGCCGAAAGCGAGCAAACCAACGTGTACCGCCTGGTGCATGGCGAAGGCGATTACCTGCCGGGATTGATCATCGATCATTACAATGGACACCTGGTAATTCAGGCACACGCTACAGGCATACATGCTTACATAGGGCAAATTGCCAATGCATTGAAAATAGTTTACGGCAACGACTTAAAAAGCATTACTGACAAAAGCCGCGACACCCTGCCCGATGCCTACTGGCAGAATAAGGTTTTTGATGCAGAAATTTATGGAAAACCAGAAAAAGTCGCAGTACTTGAATACGGGTATAAGTTCTTGATAGACATTGAAAAAGGACAAAAAACAGGGTTCTTTATCGACCAAAGAGAGAACCGAAAATTGCTGGCCCATTACGCCAGCGGGAAAAAGGTGCTGAACACCTTTTGCTATTCGGGTGGGTTTTCTGTTTATGGGCTTCATGCAGGTGCTACCGAAATGCATTCGCTCGACAGTTCGGCCAAGGCCATGGAGCTTACCGAACGTAATATTGAACTAAACTTTGGAAACGAACCCCGGCACAGGACCATTACCCAGGACACCATGCAATACCTTAAGCGCACAGAGGAAAGCTACGACCTGATTATTCTTGATCCGCCGGCTTACGCCAAGCATACCCACGCCCGTCACAATGCATTGCAGGGTTACAAACGTCTGAACCTGGAGGCCATAAAACGCATCAAGCCCGGTGGCATTCTTTTTACTTTCAGTTGTTCGCAGGTAGTTGATATGCCCTTGTTTCGCGGAACGGTGCTGGCCGCTGCCATTGAAGCTGGTCGCAGCGCCAGGATATTGCATCAAATGACCCAACCCACCGATCATCCGGTAAACATTTTTCACCCCGAAGGAGAATATCTGAAAGGATTGGTATTGTTGGTAGAGTAAAACAGACAACGCGAAGCAAACAACAATGACAACTCCTTTTACAAACGTTTCCAACACCTACCGCAGCATCTGGACCATCTCCTACCCTATTATTATTGGGTTGGTGGCCCAGAATCTTATGGTGGTGATAGACACGGCTTTTCTGGGCCGATTGGGCGATATTACCCTTGGAGCCGCTGCAATCGGAGGCATCTTTTATCTTACGCTGGTCATGTTCGGTGCAGGTTTCGGGGTAGGTATGCAAATTCTTATCGGCCGCCGCAACGGAGAGGGTAAATTACGTACCATCGGCCGTATCTTCGACCACGGACTTTATTTTATGCTGCTTTTGGCACTGTTGCTGATCCTTTTCATGAGTGTGGCGGCACCAGCTCTTTTGAGCAGGTTTATTAGCTCCCCGGCCATCCTTGAAGAAAGCCTGGTGTTTATCAGTTACCGACGCTTCGGTTACTTTTTCGGATTTCTGATCATCGTTTTCAACTCCTTTTATGTTGGGATAGTGCGCACCCGTATTGTTTCGGCAGCCACCATTGTTATGGCACTCAGCAATGTGGTGCTCGATTACGGATTAATTTTCGGCAACCTGGGTTTTCCCGCCATGGGCATCGCCGGGGCAGCACTGGCCACCAACCTGGCCGAGTTTATTACCTTCGGATTTTACCTGTTCTGGTCGGTAAAAAGCAAAAACATTGCCTCCTTCAGGCTTTTCCGCTTTCAAAAGACCAAACGCCGCTTATACCAAAGCATTTTTAAACTGGCCACACCAGTCATGTGGCAGTATTTTATTTCCTTTTCGGCCTGGTTTGTTTTTTTCATGATTTTGGAGCAAATTGGAGAAACGGCCCTCGCAGCTTCCAATATCACCCGAAGCGTTTACATGCTTCTTATGATCCCTGTCTGGGGACTGGCTTCAGCCACAACCACCCTGGTAAGTAATATGATTGGACAAGGGAGGACGGAAGAAGTAATACCTATGATGAAAAAAATATTGACCATCAGTGTGCTGGCAAACCTGATTATGGTGCAGTTCCTTATTTTCTTTCCAAGGCAAATTATTTCGTTTTTTACCGAGAACCATGAACTCACCGAGGCTACCGTTCCATTGCTGAGGGTGATAACCCTGGCTTTGATTGCCTTTTCGGTGGGTATGATTATTTTCAGCACCCTTTCGGGGACAGGAAAAACCGGCACCGCCCTTCGCATTGAAATCGTAAGCATTGCCCTGTATTTGCTCTTTGCCTTTGTGCTGGCAACCGGATTCAACGCTCCGGCCAGCAGCGTATGGTTTGTGGAAGTTTTGTATTTCTCCCTCCTGGGACTGTTCGCATTCATATACCTGAAGCGCGGCAATTGGAAAGAACTGGTGGTTTAAAGTTCCAGGTTTCAGGTCGGCAAAACTTTTTGACTTTCTGACTTTTTGGTTTTTAACATTACAAAAGGGTTGTGGACTTAAAAACTACCCCACTTGTTTCTTCCCCAAAGCCCGAGATTCCCTTATATTTGCAGAAAGATATCCGGAGTTTTAAACTTGTTTTTGTCTCAGAAATGCGTAGTCTTTCCATATATTTTCTTGCCCTCGTTTCATTTCTTTTTCTTTCTGTTCAAATGCCTGATCCACAGCCTGAGCCTCTGCTTCCAGTCAGTGAAATTCCATGGCAGGACGGCTTTAGCACACCTTGGGTCGATTCGGTACTTTCCACGCTCAGCCTGGATCAGCGTATTGCACAACTCATTGTTATAGGTGTGCATACCGACCAGGGGCGCGATTACTACAACCGCCTGGAAAGACAGATTCGTGAATGGAATCCGGGGGGCATTATGTTTTACAAAGGCGGACCGGTAAGGCAGGTGCAAATAACCAACCGCTTGCAAGCTGCGGCCCCTACCCCGCTGCTGGTTAGCATGGATGCCGAATGGGGTCCGGCCATGCGCCTGGACAGCTTGATCGCTTTCCCCTATCACCTTACCATGGGCGCTATTGCCGGTGAGCACCTGATTTACCAGATGGGCCTTGAGGCCGGCAAGCAACTTAAAAGACTGGGTGTACACCTGAGTTTTGCACCAGTGCTCGATGTAAACATCGACCCGCACAACCCTGTTATCAATTTTCGCTCCTTCGGCGAAAACCGTCACAACGTGGCTCAAAAAGGCCTGGCCTATATGAGAGGCCTGCAGAAAGCGGGAATTATTGCTGCTGCAAAACATTTTCCCGGGCACGGCGATACACAGCTCGACTCCCATCACACCCTGCCACTACTGGACCAGAACCGCGAAGAAATCGACAGCATTCACATATACCCGTTCCGCAGGCTAATTGAGAACGGTTTGCATGGTGTGATGATAGGGCACCTCGAAATACCGGCCCTGGAACCCGAAAAAAATCTGGCTGCCTCCCTTTCTGATAAGATAGTGAACGACCTCCTGAAAAACCAACTCCAATTCAAGGGCCTGGTTATGACTGATGCCCTCGACATGAAAGGAGTAACAAACTTTTTCAAACCCGGCGAACTTGAACTTAAAGCCCTCCTTGCAGGAAACGACCTGCTTATGATACCTCTCGACTTTGGGGCGGCCGTCCGCACCATAAAAAGAGCGGTCGAAAGCGGACAACTCACTGCTGAAGTGATTGACCAGCGCGTTAGAAAGGTGCTCTACTACAAGCAGATGATGGGGCTTGACAAAATGAAACCGCTGAGCACTGAGCACCTGCTGGAAGATATGAACAGCCGGGAAGCCGAAGTGTTGAACAGCAGCCTGGCAAAGGCGGCCATGACCCTGGTGCGCAATGAAGACGAGATCGTTCCAGTAAGGGAAATTGCAGGGGGAAAAATTGCCATGCTTTCCATTGGTGCCCCGGCCGGCAATTCTTTTCAATCGATGCTGGGCAATTATGCCAGTTTACAACAGTTCAGTCTGCCCAAAAACCACACCAGCGAACAGTCGTTGCAAATGCTCAACTGGCTGAAGGATTTCGACCTGGTAATTGTTGGCCTGCACCGCAACAGCACCAGCATGGCCCGCAACTTTGGCATTAGCCGCGCCAACATTGAGTTAATAAGCAATCTGGCCAACCGCCAGGACGTGATTCTAAGTATTTTTGCCAATCCCTACAGCCTTATTTCTTTCGGGGCCGACGCACTGAAGCTTAAAGGAATTGTTATAGCCTACCAGGACGGAAAGCATTTCGAAGAAGCTGCCGCCCAGGTAATTTTTGGTGGGGTGGCTGCCAGGGGAAGGTTGCCAGTATCAGCCCCGCCTTACTTCCCCGTATACAAAGGGTTTAATACGCTCGATAACTTCAGGGTGGAGTTTGCCTTTCCAGAGGATGCCGGCATTCAACCCCGTTTTTTGCTGGCCGTCGACAGCATAGCCAGAATGGGAATAGACAGTATGGCTTATCCCGGCTGCCAGATCGCAGTGATACGCGATGGCAAATTGATCTATCACAAGGCTTTTGGAAACAAAACCTATTTTTCGGACGAGCCGGTGGAGCTCACCGACATTTATGATCTGGCAAGCCTCACAAAAATTGCAGCAACCACCGCTTCTGTGATGCGCCTGGTAGATGAAGGGAAAGTAAACATTCATAAAAACATTGGCGATTACCTGCCCCTGCTGAAAGGCAGCAACAAGGCAAAAATCGGCATGCGCGACCTGCTGGCGCACCAGGGCAGATTTAGGGCCTGGATCTCGTTTCAGAGCAACACCCTCGAAAAAGGAGAATACAAGCCGGGGTATTTCAGCAACAGTTATTCGGCGCAATATTCAGTAAAAGTGGCTCCCGATTTATATCTGCTGGGGACTTTTCGCGATTCCATCTTTCAGCAAATTATTGACTCTCCTTTACAGCCACGGCGCCGCTACGTATATAGCGACCTGGGGTTTATCCTGCTGGGTGAAATGATTTACGGGCAAACCGGCCTGTCGCTCGACCAGTTTGCCGAAAAGACCTTTTATGAGCCCATGGGGCTTTCCTCCACCACTTTTAACCCTTTGAATAAATTTCCTGCCGCACGAATTGTTCCTTCAGAAATCGACACCTTGTTTCGAAAACAATTGCTTCATGGCTATGTGAACGACCCTGCTGCAGCACTAATGGGAGGCATAGCCGGGCACGCCGGGCTTTTTTCGAACGCCCTGGATGTGGCCGTGCTCATGCAAATGTTTTTGCAGGGGGGGCAGTATGCCGGGCAGCAATACATTCAACCGGAAACCCTGCGCGAGTTTACACGGGTGCAGTTTGCAGGAAACCAGAATCGACGAGGGTTGGGCTTCGACAAACCAGCCATTACCCCCGCACAGGGAAGCCCGGTATGCGAATCCGCATCCCCGCTTAGTTTTGGACACAGCGGATTTACGGGCACCTATGCCTGGATCGACCCCAGCGAAAACCTGGTGTACGTTTTTGTTTCGAACCGGACTTTTCCCTATCCTTCCAACCGGAAAATCATTCAGCTCGACATACGAAGCGCCATTCACCAGGCCATTTACGATGCCATCGAAAATTCCAAATCAACGGCTTTGTCAAACATTCACTAATATTTTATTTAAACCTGATTGTCATGTTTTTAAATATTCCCTTACTTGAATGGATAGGTTATATTGCCTCGGTGGTGGTGGCCATTTCGCTGACCATGAGTTCAATTATCAGGCTGCGATGGCTCAACCTGGCCGGATCGGCGGTTTTTTCTTTTTACGGCTTTGCCATTGGTTCTCTTCCGGTGGGTTTGCTCAACCTCTTTATCGTATTCGTAAACATTTACTTTCTAAGCTCCATTTATTCGCGCAAGGACGCTTTTAAGCTCATTGCCATTAAACACGATAACCCCTATCTTAAATATTTCATGGATTATTATCACGATGAAATCTTAAAATTCTTTCCTGACTTCGACTCGCGTAAGAACATTATTCTCGAAAAAAGAGAGCATCCATTATCTTTGCTCGTTTTACGGAATGCGGCCGTAGCGGGTATCTTTTTAGGGCAGATCAGGGACGATGAAATGCAGGTTGACCTCGACTTTGTGATACCCGAATACCGCGACATGAAGCCGGGACATTTCCTTTTCGGAAAGAATGCCGGATATTTTAAAAGCAAGGGTGTGAAGCGGATTGTTAGTCCAGCAAAAAACAAGAAGCATGCAGCTTATTTGAAGCACATGGGCTTTGTAAAAGGAAAAACTGAGACACCTGAACCTCATATGGTGAAAAGTTTTTAGTAAATGACTTCTTTTTGAACGGGTAATTTCAAGCAGATGTTTAAGGATTTTTTAGTTACTTTGCCTCCTTTGAAAAAAACGATCATATGTTAAACTAAATACAAACTCAAATAATGAAAAAAACCCTG
>JAHYJD010000095.1 GCA_019429365.1 Bacteroidales bacterium
CTGCAAATGTTGTTGCTTCATCACAGCTGATGGTAATGTCACCCGGGGGGTTGATCCATGCGGCAACGGGCGCCGGTTCCACGGTAATGTTCTGGACATGCTGAATCTGCCTTCCACATGCATCTGTAAAAGTCCAGGTCTGTGTGAGTGTTCCCCCGCACTCGTTATATGTTCCTGAGATTACCCCAGTGACTGATCCTGAGATCAAACACCCTCCCAGCCCGTCATTGGAATAGGAGAGACTGCTGGCTGCAAATGTTGTTGCTTCATCACAGCTGATGGTAATGTCACCCGGGGGGTTGATCCATGCGGCAACGGGCGCCGGTTCCACGGTAATGTTCTGGACATGCTGAATCTGCCTTCCACATGCATCTGTGAATGTCCAGGTCTGTGTGAGTGTTCCGCCGCACTCGGTATAAGAACCAGATATCACACCCTGCACCGAACTTTCAATCAAACAACCACCTAAACCGGCATTTGAGTATGACAAGCTGGTGGCAGCAAAAGTTGTGGCATCGTTACAGGTTATTGTAATATCTGCGGGCGGATTAATGAACGTGGCCACGGGTGCCGGCAGCACGGTGATTGTCTGGCTGTGAGTAATGGTCCTGTTGCATGCGTCTGTGAATGTCCAGGTCTGGGTCAGTGTACCACCGCACTCATCATAAGTACCGGTTATTACGCCCACTACCTGACCTGAAATCAGACATCCGCCAAGTCCTTCGTTGGTGTATGTCAGGTTGGAAGCTGCAAATGTTGTAGCGGCGTCACAAGTAATAGTCTGCGGCGTTACGTCAGCGAACTGAGCCTGCGGAGCAGGATCAACAGTAATGGTCTGTGTCTGTGTGCTTGTTCTTCCGCAGTCATCAACAAATGTCCAGGTCTGAGTCAGTGTACCACCGCACTCATCATAAGTACCGGTTATTACGCCCATTACCTGACCTGAAATCAGACATCCGCCAAGTCCTTCGTTGGTGTATGTCAGGTTGGAGGCAGCAAATGTAGTAGCGGCATCACATGAAATGGTCTGCGGCGTTACGGCAGCGAACTGAGCCTGCGGAGCAGGATCAACAGTAATGGTCTGTGTCTGAGTGCTGGTTCTGTTGCAATCATCGACAAATGTCCAGGTCTGTGTTATTGTACCCCCGCACTCGTCATAAGTTCCTGAGATCACCCCCAAAACTTGTCCTTCAATGAGGCAACCGCCCAGTCCGGCGTTGGAGAAGGTCAGGTTTGTTGGGGCAAATGTGGCCGCCTGGTCACAGGAAATGTTAATGGGATCCACGCTGGGGAACTGCGCCTGGGGAGCGGGCTGAACAGTAATAGTTTGGGTCTGCGTGCTGGTTCTGTTGCAGTCATCAGTGAATGTCCAGGTCTGGGTGAGTTTTCCTCCGCATTCATCGTACTCTCCGGATACCACCCCCATTACTTGTCCTTCAATTAAGCAACCACCCAGTCCGCTGTTTGTATAAGCCAGGTTAGAAGGGACAAATGTGAAAGCCTGATCGCAGGAAATGGTAATGGGATCCACGCTGGGGAACTGCGCCTGCGGAGCGGGTAATACAGTAATGGTTTGGGCATGTGAAATGTGGTTGCCGCAGTTATCAGTAGCAGTCCAGTTACGGATCAAGGTGTAAGACCCAGCGCACTCCCCTTCAATTTGGAATTCTGAAAATTCTACCGGCAAATCGGTGTCGCAGTTGTCAGTGGCTGTCAGCACATCTGCTCCTGGCATTTCGTCGCACTCTACTGTGATGTCATCAGGCAATTCCTGATCCCAAATTGGCGCCGTGGTATCATTAATTAAAAATTCTTTTGTTTCACTTGAAGTGTTTCCATAACTGTCAGTTGCAGTAAAGGTTACAGTAACAGATTGATTGCAATTATTTTCTGGTTCAGAAAAACTTGCAAAAATTTCTATTTCAGTATCGCAGTTATCTGTTGCGCTAGCTGTGGCAATCCAGGCATTAACCAATTCAATGTCAAAACATTGCAGGACAAGTTCTGTTGGAGGAAGTGTAATAACAGGTGCAACATTATCTATTACAGGTGTTAATAATAAAAACGTATTGTTAGAATTATCAGCATCTGCAAGATTGGAAGAAAAAACAGTTATCCGGTTCAACAAACTTGAACCTGCAAGTTCGCAATCAATTCCTGCCAGGGTGATTGAGAACTCTTCAGACTGATTTGGGGCCAGAGGAGACGATATTACCCAGTTTACAGTATGTGTTTCTGAGTCGTAAACACCGGCAGGATTGCTTGAAAGGTAATTTGTTCCTATAGGAAGGTAATCAGTAACCGTATAATTCCCTGTATGTGCAATTCGGCCAATATTGCTAATTGAAAGATGGTAAGTCAAAGGCTGTAAAACCAATGCGGGACTTATAGAAGAAGTTTTTTCCGCTTTTAAATCGGGCAAGTTTGAAACTGAAATTGTTGCAGTTGAAATATTATCGTTAATATTTGAGTCTGTCAAATTATTGATAATTGTGGCCGTATTGCTAATGTTTGTCGTACCTGCAGGGAAAATGCCAGGGTTGTCAATGATTCTTAAGGTGTACTGAATAGTCCCACTCTGACCAGGTGCCAAGGCTGGGAAAGTCCAGCTGATTTCTCCAAACACACTTGTATTGCCGCCACCATCATCATAAATCTCCATGTATTGCTCATTGTAATTATCTCTGATTACAACATTTAATGCAGTAGAATTACCATTATTTTGATAGCTAAGGGTATAGTATACTAATGATCCGGGTTCAGCAGGTGGGTTTTCTATTATTGCTGTTTTAATAATTGATAGGTCAGGAGCCGATAAAACGGTAGTATTTTCTTCAAAGAAAGAAGTTACAGTGGTAAGACTCCCGACACTCACTGTATTTGTCAAGATAGTCCCGTTTGGAAGGTCATTTTCAACTTGAACGGTTATGGTGATAAATGAATTTCCGGGAGGGAGATTAGTAAAATCCCAGATATTGTTACCTGTTGTTGGTGGCGGATTTGCCGAAACATAAGTGGTGTTATCCGGATATGTTTCAATTACCCTCACATTCGCCAAATTGTCTCCTGCATTGGATATTACGACCTGATAGGTAAGAAAATTTCCAGATTGAACTGGGTCTGGATTATCAATTTTATAAACCCCTAATAGTTGATAGGTGTTATAATTACCTCCATAAATTAAAGTTGAAAAATTACTGGTTACCGGGTTTCCGCATATTGAGGGTGTTGCGGTAATATTCGTAACAGTTGTTTCATTTGGTTTTGTTCCGTTTGGAGTGGTTAATACATAATGGAAAAAATAGGTTTCACCCGGAGCAATAAATGGGGTAATCGACAGGGGGTCGCCATTCAATGTCTGGATCGACTGAAAGAGGTTCTGCCCACTAACCAATGCTGTTTGAAGGCTAAATTGCTGATAAATGTTTCCGGTGTTTGTAATTGCAACAATGTAGGTAAGGGTGCTGTTTGAAGCTGACTTTATCCCGCTATTTGGTTCGCTCAATGTAAAGGTGCAAATCTGCGTTGCAACAGTTGTTACTGTATTGCTTAAAACAGGGATAGTAACCTCGTCTGATTGAATGCTTGCGTAATTTTCTAATTCAACATAGTCACTTGTCAGGTAATAACCTATTTCTGATTGAATTGGAGGTACGCCAGTTTTCCCTACCCGCAAGGTTACTATTATAAAATTAGTCCCTGAACCAAGCAATGCAAGGCCCGGTATTTCATTTGAACTCCAGGTGATGCTGTTCGACCCAGAATTATAAATGCCTTCCGGAGTTGAAGAAACATATTCGAGATTTTCAGCGGATGGTAAAAAATCTTTTATTAGAACAGAATGAGCCAGGCTTGTACCTGTATTTGAGTAAGAAATGGTGTATGTAATCAGATCACCTGGAGAGGCAACTACTGGCCCAGTTTTTTCGATTGAGAAGGAAACTCCATTGTTCGGGAAAGCTTGAGTAACGATCATCAATGCAGCAAAACCCACTGCGAGTTTAAGCAAAATATGCATTTTCTTTCCCCCAAAAAATATCACTCCCTTCATACGCCCAATTCTTTGATGCATACTAAGTTCAAATTGAGGATATGCAAGAAAAATACAGTCAGGAATGCTGAGCTCTGATTTTCAAGAATCGAGGGGAGATAGGGGCCACTGGTTATATACCAATTTCCGAGACCTGAAAAAGTTGCCAGGGTAGTCTGATTCAAATTTTCAGTTTTAAAATCCAATCCTGTAAAAAGCCTGAACCCAAATTACCCGTTAAAATGAGCGGAGGTGTGTAATAAGAAATTCTTTAGGCTTATTTTATGCAAAAACAAAGATATGGAATGATTGGACAAAACTGCGTTTATTAATGACCGGTGTTAATAACATCTGCCATTTGTTGAAAAGATTATTTTCGTGATTATCTCAAATAGAAATTGTTAATAAAGTGGGGTTTTAAAAAAAGCTGCCCCAAAAACGGGGCAGCTTAAACTTAATTTTTAATATGGTTACGATTTATTATTCTACTCTTTTCCAAAACAAAACGACTCTGCGTTCCCTGGAAGCTCTGACGCTGTAAACCGACTTGTCGCGTTCATTGGGGTCTTCCGAAATGCTGGGTGGGGCCTGGGAGTCGCCATAGGCCTTATCGAGAAAGTGCAGACTGCCATCATCGATAAAACTGCGCATTGCGCCATCTTTCCAGTTTCTGAAGTAGTTCTTGACCGACTGGTTTCTTCTTTCACTCAGGCGGGCATTGTATTCATGCGAAGCCAGCGGGCTGGCAAAAGCTGCCATGTCGATCATAAACTTGTTGCCAGCCTTAAGTTCCTCGAGCACAAATTCGGCAAACTTCTCAAGCTCTGCCATGCCTTTTTCCAGGTCATTAAAGAAAGCCTCCAGTTCTTCGCGGCTGCTAGAACTATTTTGGAAATACTGGTTGCGGGCCCGATTGAAAATGTTGAAAGTTTCGTAATACCTGGCAATGTTTTCCGGACCACCCGTTGTGGCGCGCGGAATATCGTTCTCGAAATACAGCACGATGGTTCCTGATTCGGCCTCGGGCTTAATTTCAACAATGGCCGGTTCAACTTCTTTTCCGAGTTCAAAAGTGTAAACATAGCGTTCACCATCCAGTTTGTAGTTATCGCTCTTTTGCTCAAAAGTCTGGTAGCCGGGCTTGCTTACATCGAAACTGAATGTAGGGAAACCGGGTATGCTTCTGAACAGGTAAGCTTCGCCACTGGCGTTGGTCAGGATGCTGCCCGATATGCCTTTTTCGAAGGAAGAAAAAGCCACAAGTGCTCCATTTATTCCCAGGCCTGTTTCCTTGTCGATAACCTTTGCAAAGAAGTTATGCTCCACCGGCAGGGGCTCTGGAATGCTGAAGGTGTAAATGTTATCGCCAAAAGCGCCACCCGACCGGTTCGAAGAAAAATACCCGTTCTTGTCGTCTGTAAATATGAGGGCGAAATCGTCGAAAGCGGAATTGATGGGCTCGGGGAAAAGGGTTCTGACCCCATCTCTGAACATGACCAGGTCGAGGCCACCCAGGGATTCAATGTGGTTGGTCGAATAGATCAGATCACCTTTAGGTGAAAAAGACGGAAATACTTCGTCGTAAGCCGAATTTACCTCGGGCCCCAGATTCTCGGGCGACTCCCAGCGTTGTCCGTTCCACTTCGATTTGTAAATATCGAAACCACCTAGCCCACCAGGCATATTGGAGGCAAAGTACAAGGTTTGTTCCTCATCGTTGAAGAAGGGGTGTTGAGCCGAGAAAGCCTGCCTTGAAAAGGGGAACTGGGTTCCTTTACTCCAGCGTCCGTCTTCCCTTACAAAATACTCAAGGTAAAGGTTGTGATACCCACTTTCGTTGGGCTGAGTATAATTGCGTGTGATGATTACCAGGCTGGTGTCGGCCGAGATGGCAATCGGGCCATCGTGGTAGCGCGAATTAATGTTCTTTGGTAAGAAATCGGGAAGGTTTACGGGATCGCATCCACCCTCAAAAGCAACCACATTAAGAAATGGCTTGTTGCTGAAGTCGTAAACCCTTCGGGTTCTTTCGCGCGAGGAAGTGATAAACAAATAGTTGTTCCACTTAAAGGGTGCAAAATCTTCATTGCGCGAGTTTCCGCAAAAGGCCTGTGCCTCCGCTTCAAAAGTCCAGTCGCGGTCAAAATAGCCGGTAGGGACACCATAGGGTGAGGCTACGTTAAACATCCTGGCCACATGCGTATAGTTTCGCCTTTGCTGGGGGTTTCGCAAAAGGTTCATGGAATCTGCCTGCTGGTAATACTTCAGGGCTTCTTCAAACTGCCCGCTGAAGTACAGAACCTCGGCCAGGTTTATGGTCTGGCTTTTCTGGCCACTCTCAACGGCTTTGCGAAGGTCCGATTCGGCCTTGCGCAAGTCAGTGCCAATGAGGTTTTCGGGCATCATCGAAACCTGCGCGCTGACCCCAAAAGAAAGGCCAACAAGCAGCACGATCAATATGATACTGGTTTGGTAAAGATTTTTCATATCCAAGATTGTTTGTTTCAATTATACCTTTTTTACAAGAAATACCTGGGTGAGCGAATCCTGATCTGGGTTGAACTGCCCCAGATATACCTCAGCGATACTTCATGGGTTTGTTTGGTAACCAGGTTCAGGTCGTTTACGGGATATTCATACATATAACCAAAATACCAGTTTGGGGTAATGTAAATTCCCACCAGGAAACCCACTGCATCGAGCCAGCTTTCGGTTAGGTTCGAACGGACCATGGGGCCAAAGTCGAACAAGCGGCTGTAGCCAAAGATGGCATTCAGGTCGAGTTGGGAGGGTGCCCTTTCGCTGGTTTTGAAAAGGGTGCTGGGGGTAACAACCAGGTTGTCGAGCAGATCGAAGGTATGCCCGCCATAAACAAACAGGTGGCGGGAAACCACATTCACCTCCCGGTTTCTTTCGCCAAAGCCTTTGCGTTGTGCCTTGGGCAGGGAAACCCCGAAAAAGGTCTTTTCGGAGAAGGCCAGCAGGCCAGCCCCCACATTAAAGTGGAGGCCGGACGAAAGGTTCTGGTTGAAATACGGGTCGTTTTGATCCACGTGCTGCAGGTCGAGCATGTTTACCTTAATGCTCGAAGTTAGCAACCTCAGACCACCCGACAGGTACCACTTTTCCGAAATACGGGCATGGTAGGCCACATCGGTCTGGAAGGTAAAGTCCTTCACCGGCCCAATGTTGTCCTGGTAAATACCGACTGCCAAACCAAGGTTGGAAGGGAGCCTGAAGTTAAAGAAAGCGGTATGCGTAGTAGGGGCTCCATCAATACCTACCCACTGGTAGCGGCCAAGGATGCCCCACTGGTTGTCGTCTCTTACGCCCGCCTGGGCCGGACTAATCACCGAATTGTTGAAGATATACTGCCCGTACATGGGCACTTGCTGGGCACTGGCTTTTTCACCCAGAAAAAGCGCCAGCAACACGATTATTCCAATTATCTTTTTCATTTTGAAATGTTTTTATGTTTTGCTCTTTTCAGAGTTCGACAAGTCAATTAATCAGTAACCAGGTAAATGTAACCAGTAAGGGGCTTCATGCCGGGCTGCAGTTCAATAACGTAGAAGTAGGTGCCGGTTGGCAGAATGCCTCTGTCGTTTCCTGATCCGAGTCCGCGGTTTGGTCTTCCATCCCAGTTATTGGGGTAAGGAGCCGCTTCGTAAACCAGGGTTCCCCAGCGGTTGTAAATTCTAACCACATTGTTGGGGAATCTTACCAGTCCATTAATTTCCCAGGTATCGTTAAAGCCGTCACCATCGGGGCTCAGACCCTGCGGTATCCTGAACTCGCAGTCTTCCACCTCATAAGGCACGAAGAAATCGTAGATCAGCTCGCAGCCATTGGCATCGGTAATTACAACCCAGTATTCGCCGCCGGGAACGTCCACCAGTCCGGCCGTTGTATCTTGATTGCTCCACAGGAAAGTGTAGGGTGCAACACCGCCGCCAACGGTAAACTGAACAGAGCCTTCCTTATCTACCATGCACAGCACACCTTCAATAGATATATCGCTGATATACAATGCATCGGGCTGGGTTATGGTCACGTCAAACTCAAGCAAGCAGCCATGGTCATCGGTAATCACTGCGCTGTAATTACCGGCAGTGAGGCCATCCAGGTTTTGCGTGGTGGCACTGTTGCTCCAGAGGAAGGTGTAGGGTTCTGTTCCGCCAAACACCTCCACATCTATGGCGCCGGTAGCTTCTCCATTGCAAAGCACATGGGTCACCTGGTAGGTAATGTTTAGCGGTGCCGCGGGCTGTGTAATTACCACGGTAAGCTGTACCGTTTGGCCAAGCGCATCGGTAACCATCACCACGTAAGTTCCTGCAGGCAGGTTGGTTGCCACAAGCCCGGTTTGCTCCGGATCAGTGTACCACACAATGGTGTATGGATAAAGTCCGCCAACGATCTGAATCTCTGCCGAACCGGTTTCATCGCCAAAGCAAAGTACATCGGTCTGGCTTACCAGGATTAGCTGCAGGTCGTCAAGTAAAACATAAATTGTTTCGGAATCGCTTTCCGTTACTTCATTATCTTCCGGGTCGAGGCCAATGGCAAAGGCGGTATTCACCACGCTGCCGTTGAACAGGTCGTCGTAAGTGATAACGTAAGTTTCGGTAAAGGTAACAGTTTCGCCGGGCAGCAAGGTTTCAATGGTAGTGTCAAGGCCGGTAAGGGGGTCTGTAACCACTACATCAGAAAGTGTTGCGTTGCCGGTATTGCTAACCGTAATGGTGTATGTAATCTCTTCGCCCACTTGGCTGTAAACCTGTGGTTCGGCGGTTTTGGTAACCACCAGCGAAGGTGCATAAATCGTTACAATAAAGCTGCATTCTGAAATGTTGCCGCAATCGTCGGTCACTGTCCAGATCACCTCCGTGTCGCCAAGCGGGAATTCATACCCGTCGAGCGACGACAGATCGGTGTGAACCAGGTTATGCGTTGCTGTAACATCACCACAGATATCTTCAATGCTGACATAGTCGAACTCACCATCCTGTGCAATGTAAACGGTTTCAGTGGCTGGAATAACCACCACTATGGGCGATTCAGGGCAGACAATAACCGGGGGCGTGGTGTCGACAATGGTGAAGGTGGCTGAAGTGGTGGCAAAATTACCACAGGCATCGGTTGCGGTCCAGGTTACCTGGGCGCTTCCGGTTGCTCCACAGCCATCACTCAGGGCAATGAAGTCGTGGGTTATGGTCACCTCCCCACAAACATCCGTAGCGTCCACGTTGGCAAGCCATGCTGTCAGTTCAGCTTCATTTCCCAGTCCGTCGCATTCAACCGTAAGGTCTTGCGGAACTACAGTAAACACCGGATCAGTGGTATCTTCGATGGTGAAGCGTGCGGTTTTGCTGATCTCGTTTCCACAAGCATCGGTCAGGGTGAACTCTACCTCCACATAACCGGTAGCACCACATGCATCCACAAAATTGTCAGCATCATAATCGTGAGTCACGTTTGCTGTGCCACACACATCGCTTCCGCTAAAGCTTGCCAGCCATGCGTTCAGTTGGGCAGTGTTACCATCGCCGTCGCATTCTACGGTCATATCGGCAGGTTCAACAACCCAAACCGGATCGGAGGTGTCTTCAATGGTGAAGCGGGCAATTTTGCTAATGTCGTTTCCACAGGCATCAGTCAGGGTGAATTCTACATCCACATATCCTGTTGCACCACATTCAGCAACAAAGTTTGCTGCAACGTAATCGTGGGTCACGTTAGCTGTGCCACAAATATCGCTTCCGCTGAAACCAGCCAGCCATGCAGTCAGTTGGGCAGTGTTGCCAGCGCCGTCGCATTCTACGGTCATATCGGCAGGCTCAACGGTCCACTCAGGATCAATGGTGTCGATAATAGTGAAGCGGGCAATCTGGCTGATATCGTTTCCGCAGGCGTCGGTCAGGGTGAATTCCACGTCCACATAACCCGTAGCGCCGCATGCTGCAACAAAGTTTGTAGCAACATAATCGTGGGTCACGTTAGCTGTGCCGCAAATGTCGCTTCCGCTGAAGCTTGCCAGCCATGAAGTCAGTTGGGCAGTGTTGCCATCGCCATCGCATTCTACGGTCAAATCGGCAGGCTCAGCGGTCCATTCAGGATCGGTGGTGTCTTCGATGGTGAAGCGAACAGTTTTGCTTATTGCGTTATCGCAGGCGTCGGTCAGGGTGAACTCCACGTCCACATAACCGGTGGCGCCGCAAAGGGCTACAAAATTGTCCGGATCATAATCATGGGTTACGGTGGCGCTTCCACACACATCGCTTCCGCTGAAACTAGCCAGCCATGCGGTCAGTTGGGCAGTATTGCCATCGCCGTCGCATTCCACGGTAAGGTCGGCGGGCTCATTTACCCAAACCGGATCGGTGGTGTCTTCGATAGTGAAGCGAACGGTTTTGCTGATATCATTTCCGCAGGCGTCGGTCAGGGTGAATTCTACGTCCACATAACCGGTTGCGCCACATTCAGCTACAAAGTTGTCAGCAACATAATCGTGGGTCACGGTTGCTGTGCCACACACATCGCTTCCGCTAAAGCTTGCAAGCCATGCGTTCAGTTGGGCAGTGTTACCATCGCCATCACATTCCACGGTAAGGTCGGTGGGCTCATTTACCCAAACCGGATCGGTGGTATCTTCAATGGTGAAGCGAACGGTTTTGCTGATATCATTTCCGCAGGCGTCGGTCAGGGTGAACTCCACGTCCACATAACCGGTTGCACCGCAAGCAGCAACAAAGTTTGCAGCTACATAATCGTGGGTTACCACGGCTGTGCCGCACACATCGCTTCCGCTGAAGCTTGCCAGCCATGCGTTCAGTTGGGCAGTATTGCCATCGCCATCGCATTCCACGGTAAGGTCGGTGGGCTCATTTACCCAAACCGGATCGGTGGTATCTTCGATGGTGAAGCGGGCGATTTTGCTGATATCATTTCCGCAGGCGTCGGTCAGGGTGAACTCCACGTCCACATAACCGGTAGCGCCGCATGCTTCAACAAAATTTGCAGCTACATAATCGTGGGTCACGGTTGCTGTGCCACACACATCGCTTCCGCTAAAACTATTCAGCCATGCGGTCAGTTGGGCAGTATTGCCATTGCCGTCGCATTCCACGGTAAGGTCGGCGGGCTCATTTACCCAAACCGGAGCTGTGGTGTCGGTAATGGTGAACGCAGCCTGGGTGGTGCTTGCATTATCGCAATCATCGGTAGCGGTAAAAGTAATGGTTATGGTCTGTGTGCAGGTTCCGCTCCAGCTTTGGGATGCAGCATTGTTTGTCCAGGTGACGTTGTTTCCGCACAGGTCAGCCGCTACGGCACCGCCGTTGTTTGCCAGCCATGCAAGGTAGTCAGTGTTCAGGTCAGGATCAATGCCCTGGCATTCACTGTTGCCGTTTGCAGCCTG
>JAHYJD010000096.1 GCA_019429365.1 Bacteroidales bacterium
AGATTACCCCCCAGGGATCGGGTGTGGTAAGTGGCGGTGGCACCTTCAATCACGGAGCTACAGCCAATGCCGCGGCGGCCATTTATGCGGGTTATCAGTTTGTGGCCTGGGAAGAAAATGGCGAAGTGGTTTCAACCAGCAACCCTTATAGTTTTACTGTCACCAGTGGCAGGTCGCTGCTGGCCGTCCTGGAATCTACCGCCAAAACCCTGGTACTTGCGGTTGAAGGATTGGGCACCACCTATCCTCCTCCCGGAACCTATACCCACCAGCTTAACGCCAATATAAGCGTGGCTGCCGTGGCTAATCCCGGCTGGCACTTTGTTAAGTGGGAAATTGGCGATGAGGTAATTACCGAAGCCAACCTGCAGCTTTCAATGACCGAAGATATTACGGCCAAGGCTTTCTTCTCCGAGTCGGTATCTACCAATGATCTTACCCAGGAAAACGGACTGCGCGTTTATCCACAGCCTGCTTCCCTTCAGTTGCATATCGAATGGAGCAACCTGGCAGGCCATGCCGTGATAGAGATGTTTAACCTGAGCGGACAACGTATGATACTGGTTGAAGAGCATGCTTCAAGCCAGGGTATGTTGCATACTACCATAGATGTAAGCCAGCTTCAGAGCGGATTGTATCTGATGCGTATTACCAGCAATGGCAATGCCATTATGCAAAAAGTCATGATTCAGTAAGAAGCATCATTCACTAATGAAGAGGGATGGCTCCACCCGGGGCCATCCCTCTTTGTTTTTGCGAAAGCGAAAAAAGGAAGGGAAAGTATAAGGAAGATGGTTTGAAATGCAGTTTTCATTGATAGGTGTTTATTTTGAAACTTTTTACTGACAAAGGGACTGTTAAAACCCGGGACAAAACTACCCCTAACCCAGGTTTTGGCCTATCCCCACTTTTTGGTATTTTGGGTAGGGTTGTCATGCGCTTTCATTAACTTCGCATTGCTATGCAGGAGATTGTTTTCATACTTGTTTCGCCAGCCCGGGAGGAAAATGTGGGCGCTGCTGCCCGTGCGCTGAAAACCATGGGATTCAGCAAGTTGTGGCTGGTAAACCCGCAATGCGACCATTTGGGAGTACGCGCCCGGGCTACCGCACACGGATCGAACGACATCCTTGAAAATGCCGCAATTTTTTCCAGCCTTGCCGAAGCCCGTGCCGGCATTTCGCTGCTCATTGGCTCGGCAGCAAAAAAGCGCAACGTGGCCGAAGATTACCATCGCGTGGAGGATCTTCCGGAGATCATCCTTGGTAAGGATGATACGGTTGAAAAAGTGGGTATTGTATTTGGCTCGGAAGAGTCGGGCCTTTCGAACGAAGATCTGGCGCTGTGCGATCTGCTCTCAACCATTCCCATGATCCGCAAATACCCTTCACTTAACCTTGGGCAGGCGGTGATGGTGTATGCTGTTTACCTTTCGAAGCTAAGCCTGGTATATGCCAGGAAAAAGGAAAGGCCCGCCGGAGAAAATGAATTGCAGGTAGTGAAGCAAAAAGCTGCCCAGGTGCTCGACGATGTGGGTATAGACCCTGATGGAAATATTTTCCCGCGAATAATGGAGCGCCTCATGTTATTGGACAAGGACGACCTGAACCTGTTTCACTCATTTTGTAAATTTTACCTGAAGAAATACCACAACCGCCTGAAATAAGGGGGTTATTTCAGCATCTTCCTTCCGAGGCTCAGCATGATCAGCCTAACCCTTTTCCCGAAAAGCATGGCTGAGCTGAGGCAAATCAGCGAAAAGGCAAACACGGTAAACGGCACCCCGATATAATCGGCCAGGGCCCCTGCTGCCAAACTGCCAAGGGGGGTAATGCCCATAAAGGTGAGGCTGTAAAGCGACACGATGCGGCCGCGCTTCTCTTCATCGGCAATACTTTGAAGCAAAGTGTTGGTGGCGTTAAAGTGTACGATCATGCCAAAGCCGGTTACTACCAGTGCCAGCATCGACAGGGCTTTCAACGGTGAAAGGGCGAAAATGGCCAGGCCCAGGGCAAACATCAGCGCGGTTCGGAAAGTAAGGGCAGGCACTGTCATAAGGTTTTTTCGCGAAGCCAGAAATAAGGCTCCCGACAGGGCGCCTGCACCCAGCGCCCCGGTGAGGAACCCAAGCATTTGGGCATCGCCCTTCAGGATGTCGGCTGCAAATATGGGCATCAAAGCCTGGAAGGGCAAGCCGAAAAAACTGCTGAAGATCAACAATAGCAGCAGATACCTTAGCGAGCGAAAATGCCAGGCATACTTCAAGCCTTCCACCAGCTGCTGAATTATGGAACCCGCCCGCTGTCGCCTAATGGTTTTTTCTATTTGAATGGCAAGCAGCCCGGCAATGACTGCCACAAAGCTCGCCCCGTTGATGAAAAAACACCAGCCTTCGCCCACCAGCGAAATGAGCAGGCCACCGATAGGCGGGCCAATAAAGCGTGCCAGGTTGTAAAGGGAAGAATTGAGTGCAATGGCATTGCCAAGGTCTTCGGGCTGGGTTATGATATCGGGTACAAAAGCCTGACGGAACGGGGTATCGAAAGCCAGGATAATGCCGTTAAAAACGGCAATGGTAATAATCCAGGTAACCGTAATTCGGTCGGTCAGCACCATCCAGGCCAGGAAAAATGCTACCAGCATGGCCAGCACCTGGGTGAGAATGATGATCTTGCGGCGATTCCAGCGGTCGGCCAGTACACCGGCAAAAGGGGTAATGAAGAGCGACGGAATCTGCAGGGCGAAAACCACTGTTCCCAAAAGCAAGGCCGAGCCTGTCAGGCGGTAAACCAGCCAGCTCATGGCAATGTTTTGCACCCAGGTGCCAATCAATGAAACGCTTTGCCCCCAGAAATAGTAGCGGTAGTTGCGGTATTTCAGCCCCCGGAAAATATTCCGGAACAAGTCGGGGCTAATGAAATGGATACCGCGGAAAAACTGCATGAATATAGGGTTCGAAACAAAGCACAAACTTACAAAATTAGCCTGTTGCGATTGCGCATTCAGGCCACTTCAATTCTGGATTTTTGCGATTTATTCCAGTTCTTCCATGCTGATAATGCCATTGAGCATGGCATATACGGTAAGTCCGGCAACTGATTTTATGTTGAGCTTCTGGGTAATATTCTTGCGGTGGGTCATAACGGTGTGGGTGCTGATAAACAAAGCTGTTGAGATTTCCTTGTTGCTCAGTCCTTTTACCAGTAGTTTCAGCACATCCAGCTCGCGGGCGGTCAGGCTATGATCTGAGTGGGGTTCTTCGCTTGTTTGTTCCTTTATCAGGTTGTTAAGCTTTCGCAGAATTTTTGCCCGGGTATCGTTCACAAGTATCACTTCATCAAAAACTTTCAGGGTACTTTCGTCATGAAGGCTGTAAACGATTGCTGCAAGGCGGGTTTGCGGTTCCTGTGTTTTTTTCAGCTTATCGCGAAAGGTCGCATCTATCATGCCGGGGTTCACAAACAGGATATCGGGCTGATGCCTTCTCACCTGGTCTAAGAGGCTGGCCGAGCAGGGCGTTTCCCTCACGATGCCAAACAGTCCGCTGCTTTCCAGCAGATGTACCATGCCTTTGCGGATAATTTCCGAATGCTCGGCTATCATTGCGCTTGCTGGCATATCTTTAAGGGTTTAACTGTTTTTCCATTTGCTCCACCAGGGGTATCAGCACCTGATCTTCAAGACGGGCGTGGTTTCCAAGATCCTGCTCCAGGTCGAAGAGTTCGTTAATAATACGGATACGCAGAAAGCGTTCCTTGGAAGGGGGTAAGTATTTGATCAGTAGGTTTTTAAGGTCCGACAATTTGTCTTCAATATTCGTATGGCGCTCTTCGAAAATACTGATGCCATAGTTTTCCCTCCCAGCTTTGCCGGCCCCGCCCGCTGAGCGTGCAAGAAGATTCGAAACATATGGGAAAGCCACTTGTTCCTCGTATTCAATATGTTCAATAACTTCCTGGATATATTCGTCAAAGAAGCTTTGAAGCTGTGGCTTGGCAGGATGATCCATTTTTCCCAGGTAGTTGCCAAACATGGCCTGAATCAGAGGTATTTTTTCCCGGATGTAATATTCATGCGAGTTGGCCAGATAAGTCAGCAGTAGCTTAACATCAACATTCTTCAGTTTTTGGTTTGGGAAAAAAGAGGAGCTGAGAAAAATGTTGACCATTAAAAGAAAAAAATCAGTCTGGATGTTTTTCTCCTGGCAAATCTGTTTAATGGTCTGGTCGCCAAAGCCCAGGTCAATGCCAAAACGGGTGATCAGCACCATACTGCGCGGGTCGGCAGCCACCAGGTCGGCCATTTTCATTGAACCGGTAATTATGCTTTCTTTCATAGTGTAGCATTAAGCATGCAAAGGTAAAAAAAAGACGCATTCCGGCTCCGGAATGCGTCTTAGAATACTTGCTTTCAGGTTTAAAGGATTGTTTTACTCCGTTTTCAATGCTTCCACCGGGTTCGACCGGGAGGTGATCCAAACCTGGGTATTGATTATTATGGCATTTGATCCAGGTATGTGACTTTCGGCGGAAAATGTTTCTGAAAGCCGTTTTGAAGTAGTTTTTTAACATGCCTTGTTTTATGGTTTGGTTTCACAGTTGTTCCGTTTTTGGGCGCTATTCGGCCCTTATGGCATCCACCGGATTTTGCCTTGAGGAGATTAAGGTGTGATAGCTTACCGTAATTACAGCCACAGCAACGGCCAGCGTACTTGCCAGAACTATTGGAAGCACATTCATGCTGATATGGTAAACGAAGTCCTGAAGCCACTTTTCCATAAGGAACCATACCACCGGTCCGGCTACAACAGCTGCAATTAAAACCAGGGTTAAAAATTCGCGGTAAAAGAGAATAAGTATGCTGTATCCTGAGGAGCCCAGCACCTTGCGAATGCCTACCTCCTTTTTACGCTGCTCGGTGAGGAATGAAGCCAGGCCAAACAGCCCAAGGAAAGAAATGATGATGCATACCAGGGCAAAAATGGCAAAAATAGTTCCCTGCCGCTCCTCTGTTCCGAATTGGTCGCTGAAGCCATGCGAAAGCGGTACAATGTTGGGCATGCGCACAGGGTCGAATGCCCTGACGGTTTCTTCGAGAAATGCCATCACTTCCGCGTCTTTTCTGGCATTGTATCTAACGGTAATGTGTCTGAAAGTTCTTAGGTTTTCAGAAAATTGGTCGGCAGCCTGGCCTCCCAATATAAGCATGATGGGTTCAACCGGATTTTTTAACGATTGAAAGTTAAAGTCTTTCATCACGCCAACCACGGTCAACCTTATCCCTGATTCATCTGAAGAAATGTATTGCCAGTTAATGGTTTTTCCAATGGGTTCTTCGTGCCAGCCAAACTGCCTTGCCGCAGCCTCGTTGATTAAAATGGCATGGTTTATATCCCCACGCAATTCTTTGTCGAATCCACGGCCTTCTTTTATGGTTATCTCCATCAGGTCGAGGAACTCTGAATCGACAAAATTGGTTCCAATCAGTGCATCCACCATTTCATTTTCCGACTGCACCTTCACCGCGTTCATGTTATGCCCCATGGCCGGCACATACAACGACTTTGCCGTGCCAATTATGTTTGGATTCTGGCTGATCATGTTTTCCAGGGTTTCGATTTGCATACGGTGCTCCATATCGGGAATGGTAATCACGTAGCTGTTTTCAGGATTGAAGCCCAGGGGTTTTTCCTGTAAGAACCTTAACTGGTTTCTAACGGTGAGTGTGCCGGCAACCAAAATTATGGATATACCAAACTGAAAAATCACCAGGGCTTTGCGCAAAAAGCCGGAGCTGGTCTTGCTGAAGGTTGCACTCTTAAGAATGTTGACCGGCTTAAGGTTGCTCAGGAAAAACGAGGGGTAAATCCCGGAAAGAAATCCGGTTAAGACAGTAAGTCCGATGATTTGCCAAATGATATTTCCTGCGAAAATGTTCCGCAGCGAAAAGGATTTATCGGCCAGGCTATTGAAACCCGGAAGCA
Organism: Bacteroidales bacterium; assembly: GCA_019429365.1. GTDB lineage: Bacteria > Bacteroidota > Bacteroidia > Bacteroidales > UBA7960 > UBA7960. Next base: position 5,984 of record JAHYJD010000096.1, read on the forward strand.
GAATTTCTACCAGCAAAAGTGATAACACCAGCGAAATGGAAGACAGAAGCAGCGACTCAGAAAGAAACTGAAATATCAACTGACTGCGAGTAGCTCCGGTAACCTTTCGCATGGCAATTTCCCTGGCACGTTTTGAGGAGCGTGCAGTGGCCAGGTTGGTGTAGTTTACCGCCGCAATAATGATCAGGAACATTGCCACCATCGAAAAAATGAGTAACGTTGACCTGTTGTTGGTTTTTGGGGCGTACATTACGCTGGTGAGGTGCAATTTGCGCAATGGGTTGGCTGCAAATTCGGCCGAACCGCCAATCTGACTGCCGCCCGGGGCGATGTACTTATCGTTGAAGGCTTCCATGTTTTCCAGCACCGAATCAATGCTCGTTCCCTCATTCATTAACACATAGGTGTAGTTTTGATTGATGGCCCAGAACATTTCAGGTGCCAGCGAATAAAACTGCTGATGCTCCGACTGATTAATGGTAAGCAGGCACTGCAATTTTAAATGCGAATTATCGGGAAAATCTTCAATAACACCGGTAATCTGGTAGTTGCGCTGATTCACGTTGAACGTGTAACCTACCGGGTTGAGGTCTCCAAAATATTTGTTACTGAGTGATGCCGTTAAAACGGCAGTGTTTGGCTCCGTAAGTGCCCCATGGGCTTGTCCGTGGATAAAGCGGTGCGTAAAAACATCGAAATAGGTGGTATCGACCATTGCAAAGTCATCTTCCAGAAACTCCTTGTCGTCAATACGAATCAGTAAATTTTCCTGAATGAAAATCCTGACATATTCCTCCACCTGGCTGAACTCGAGCTTCAGCGCCGGCCCGAGCGGAAACGGCGTAATTGCAAGGTGATTGAGCTGGCCTCCAATAGTATATTTGCCATCGAGCCTGAAAATCCGCTCATGCTTTTGGTGGTGCGTATCGTACGAAAGCTCGTGGTTAATGTATAGCACAATCAGCACGGCGCCAGTAATTCCAACCGAGAGGCAGAAAATATTTATCAGCGTATAGAGCTTTGAGCGCATCATATTGCGCCAGGCGCTTATCAGGTAGTTTTTTATCATGGCTGGAAGATGGCTGTAGTTTTAAAAAAAGGGGGCAAAGAAGCCCTTGCCCCCTAAAAAACCAACAAAAGCAAAGGAGCAGAAAATACTACGAACTGGTAGCCAAAGCAAAGTCGGTGATTTTGTCCTCGGTTACGATTTGTCCGTCGAACAGGCGTACAATTCGTTGTGCATAGGATGCATCGCGGTGAGAGTGGGTTACCATGATTATGGTGGTGCCGCTCTTGTTGAGGCTTTCGAGCAAATTCATTACCTCATCGCCGTGGGTTGAGTCGAGGTTACCGGTAGGTTCGTCGGCCAGGATCAGGTGTGGCTTGGCCACCACAGCGCGGCAAACGGCCACCCTTTGCTGCTGACCGCCCGACAGCTGCAGCGGGAAGTGGTTTCGGCGGTGCATGATCTGCATTTGTTCCAGCACTTCCTCCACGCGTTTCTTTCTTTCTGAGGAGCTGTAGCCCAGGTAAATCAGAGGCAGTTCCACGTTCTCGAACACACTGAGTTCGTCAATCAGGTTAAAGTTCTGGAACACAAAGCCGATATTACGTTTGCGCAGGTTGGCACGCTGCTTCTCGCTGAATTTCGACACTTCATTTTCCAGGAAATAATACTTCCCGGAACTGGGGTTGTCGAGCAAGCCCAGAATATTCAGAAGCGTCGACTTTCCGCAGCCCGAAGGGCCCATTATGGCCACAAATTCGCCTTCCTTTATTTCGAACGAAACCTGGTTCAGGGCGGTGGTTTCTACTTCTTCTGTCCTGAAAATTTTTGTAAGATCAACGGTTTTAATCATGGTTGCAATGTTTAAAAAGGTGATATGGTTTTTCTATTTAAAAATTAAACGGTCCTTGGCCCCAAATCCATCGTACGACGAAACGATGACTTGCTCGCCGGGTTCGAGGCCTTCCAGCACTTCATAGTGGTAAATGTTCTGACGGCCCACCCGTATGCGGCGCTTGGTGGCTTGCGAGCCGGATGCATCGAGCACGTAAATCCAGTTGCCGCCGGTTTCCTGGTAAAACCCTCCGCGGGGAATGATCAGCGCCTCGGCAATGCCGCTGAATTGCAGGCGCAGCTGTATGGTCTGCCCGCGCCGCAAGGCTTCAGGAGTTTCTTCGATAAAATGGAGGTCTACCTCGAAGGCTCCCCCGGTAATATTGCTGTAAATTTTCGATATCTCTAACCTGAAGGTATTTCCACTGTATTCAAATTCGGCATTCTGGCCAAGGTAGGTGCGACTAACATAACGTTCGTCGATGCGGGCGCGAAGCTTGAAGCCATCCATTTGGTCTATCTGCCCCAGGTTCTCACCGGCATTCTTGGTTTCGCCCACCTCTGAATTGAAAGAAGACAGCTGTCCGCTGATGGGCGCCCGGACAATGAGATTATCCAGGTTGCGGTTTAGCATGCGAATATTTTCCTGCATGCGATCAATCGACTCCTTGATGCTTGAGAGCTGGGTTACCGTGTATAAAGAATCATGCCGCATGGTGCGCCTGGCAATATCGAGGCGGCGAAGGGCATGGTTGTAATCCCGCTCAGCCTTTTCATATTCTTCGAGCGAAATGACGTCCTGTTGGTAAAATTGTTTCTTGCGCTCGTAGTCCTTGCGTGTAATATCGAGCTGGTAATCGAGGTCGGCCAGCTGACTTTCGAGCGCAAACTTGTTGCGCTCCAGGCTTAGCTGGGTGTTCTGGTAATTATTAAGCACCTCCAGGGCATGGTTTTCCTGCTGTATGTATTGCATTTCCATGGAAAGATTGGAGAGCCTCAGAATCTTTTCGCCCTCTTCTACCATAGCCCCATCGCGAATATAAATCTCTTCTACCCGTCCGCCAAAAACAGCGTCCACATAAATGGTCACCAGGGGCTGCACCACTCCGTCAACCGGAATAAACTCCTGGAAGCGGCCTTGCTCCACCCGGGCAATGGTAATCTGTCCCTTATCTACATATAGACGGCTGCTTTTGTCGCGAAAAAACAAAAGATATATAATAAAAAGCCCGAAAAGAACCGCTGCAATTATCATTGCGATCCTTTTTGGTGTCCATTTCTTTTTTTCTAAAATCCTGTCCATAAAATTCAGTAACAGCGTGAGAAATTCAGAAATACCTTATCTAATTCTGTGCCAGCAGCCTTAAGGCGCTTTAATTCAAATGATTAATGATTTTTTTTTAATTTATGGTTTAAAAAAGTGTTCGGAATCGGGCATGGGTTGTATCAAAACGAACAACCAAGCGACATATCAGTTTATTTGGCATGCTTATAATTCATTGCTAAAAATAAAAAATTCCCACGAAAAATGGCTTAAAACTCGCGGGCTAAACAAATTGAATTACATAATGCTTTCATCCAAACGAAATTTCCTAATTTTGAAGGCATAATATTTGTGTAAAACGCTCGAGTTTTTCAAGAAAAAAATAACCCTTAAAACCCATACAAATGAAAAGGATTTTTTTGTTTTCGGCCGTGTTGATCATGATTTTTGCTGCAGGATGTCAGCGTCGCACGGTAAGCCGTATCGATCCTGGTCAGGCGGTCGATCTGAGTGGCCGCTGGAATGATACCGATTCGCGCCTGGTGGCCGAAGAGATGATTCGCGATGTGCTGAGCCGCCCCTGGCTGAGTCGTTTTGAAACCCGGGCTGGCAGAGTGCCGGTGGTTATTGTGGGCGATGTGCGCAATCGCAGCCACGAGCATATCGATGCCGAAACCTTTATCCGCAACATGGAGCGCGAGTTTGTAAACAGCGGTGCCGTGCGCGTGGTGCAGGGCGCCGAGTTTCGCGAGCAGATCCGCCAGGAAAGGGCCGATCAGCAGGAGTTTGCCTCGCCCGAAACCATGGCACGCTGGCGCCGCGAAATCGGGGCCGATTATATACTCACCGGCACCATGAACTCCATTGTGGATCAGCACCGCCGCGACCGCATCATTTATTACCAGATCAACCTGGAACTCACCGACATGGAAACCAACGAAAAGGTTTGGATCGGCGAGAAACAAATCAAAAAAGCGGTCAGGAATTAATTCCACTTTCTTGGCATGAAAAAATCCCTGCTTGTAGTCATCGTTTTCCTGTTGGTGCTGACGGGCTGCCGAACCTATTACCAGCGCGAACAGGAGTTTCATGGCTATTTCCGTACCGGACGCCTGGAAGAAGCCGCCCAGGCACTGGAAAGGAGCAAGGATGCCTCGCGCAAAAGAAACCAGCTGCTGCACCTGCTCAACCAGGGCGTGGTGCAGCATATGCTCGGCAATTATGCACAAAGCAATGATCTTTTCGAACAGGCCTTTATTCTTGGCGAAGATTACCGCAAGGATTTTATGGATGAGGCCATCGCGCTGTTTTCCAATCCAAAAATGACTGAATACCGGGGCGAGGATTTCGAACTGCTGATGGTGCATTACTTTAAGGCCATGAATTTTATTCAGCTTGGCGACCTGGATGCCGCCCTGGTGGAATGCCGCAGGCTAAACATTAAGCTGGCTGCCCTCGAAGATAAATATACCTCGGAAAATCGTTACCGGCGCGATGCCTTTATCCATAACCTGATGGGCATTATTTACGATGCCAGCGGCGATTTCAACAATGCTTTTATTGCCTACCGAAATGCCTACGAGATTTACCGCGACGATTACACTGATCTTTTTGGCGTTTCGGCTCCAATGCAATTGAAATACGATCTTGTAAGATCGGCCTACCGAACGGGTTTTTCTGACCTGGGCAGGGAATACGAATCATTGTTTGGAATTCAAAACCCAGGCAATCCGTCCTCTGGCGAAGGGGAGCTGGTATTTTTCTGGCAAAATGGCCTGGGACCCGTTAAAGAGGAGTGGAGCATCAACTTTAGCATCATTCGCGGGGCGGGTGGCAACGTACAGTTTGTGAATGAAGAAATGGGCCTGTCTTTTCCGTTCTTTTCGGGCGGGCAGTCGTCGGGCGACCTCGGCGACCTTCGCCTGGTGCGGGTGGCGTTTCCCAAATATGCCGAGCGCAGCCCTGTCTTCACCGGGGCACGCCTGGTGGGCTCGCAGCAGCAGGTGGGCCTGCAACTGGCCCAGGATGTCAATGCCATTGCCTTTAAGTCGCTCGAAGACCGTATGCTGCGCGAAATGTCGACGGCCCTGCTGCGGCTGGCCGTAAAGCAGGCTGCCGAACAAAGCCTTCGCAGCCAGGACGATCGACTGGGGGCCGTCTTCAGCATACTGGGGGCAGTTACCGAACAGGCAGATACACGCAACTGGCAAACCTTGCCACACTCCATACACTACAGATCGGAA
>JAHYJD010000205.1 GCA_019429365.1 Bacteroidales bacterium
AAATGGGCATCAGGAATCGGCGCCGATGGCGAGTCAAAAGGAAAACAGCTGGTCAACGTCGAAGGGGAAATTTTGTTTATGGACAAGCCGGTCAGGGCCGCGCTCCAGTTTGTTGTTGACGGCGAACAAAAATCGTTTGAATTGCATGCGATGGAATTCAATGGCGTTCCACAAAACCAGCTGTTCATGGCGGTGTTGGTCAAAAAAATTTGCGAGGAATACGCAACAGAGCAAACAGGCAAGGAAAAGTGAGCTCACCGATGATTACCTGGCTTGCCCCTGTCTGCCCCCTGCTGGGACTGACCCATTCGCCGGGGAGCCGGTTTCTTTCTCGGGATGAAGAGTTGCGCGGCTTTTTGGCCGCCGGGGTACGGCACGTCATTTCATTGCAGCAGGAGCACGAGCTGCAACTCTTCGGTGGCAATGAGACCGCGGCCGACAGGCGCGATGCAGTTATCGGGCTGGGCATGAGATACACCAACGTGCCTATTCGGGATCAGGCTGCACCGACGTTCAGTCAGACATGGCAGATTATCAAACTCATCCGTGCTGAAATACAGCAACAACAGCGAGTGGCGCTCCACTGCCAGGCGGGTCTGGGACGAGCAGGGACTGTATCCGCCTGCTTCCTTGTTGCCGGTGGCTCGACCAGCGAGGACGCCATGCTTTTCGTCCGCTGGGTAAGGCAGGGGGCTATTCAATCTCGCGAACAGGAGATGTTCATCCTCAACTTTGAGCAGTGGAGGGATTCCGACTGCACGCAGCCGGAGGAAATGGCTTGATCGGTCCAGTCGCACAAGATTAAGGACATAGGGCCACCTGTTCCAGGGGAGATACAAAACGATCCGGATAAGCGATGCGGCCATCTCTCAAGCCAGCCGGAGACTGACAATAAAAGCCGAAAAAGCCCGCAAATTGAAGAGATTGGTTGGACGGCTGGAGGCAAGGCTTGAAAGTGTCAGAAGTTGAGACGTGACCCCTTTTGTGCACAGTCGGTTTTACGTGACTTGCCGTCCTGCGCCACGGGCTTGAACTGTCGACAAATTGTCGACAGTTCAAGCCCGATTATTTTTTCGCACTGCTTGATCCGATACCAAGGGGCTTTATAGAGGGCCTCAACTCCTGACGCAACTCAGCTCTGCCTCCAGCCTCTCAAACAATCCCCTCACATTAAAATGTGCCTGCTCCCCTTTTTCTCTGTCACCTACCTATGTTTCTTGCCTAACATGTCAAGAGTTGAGACCTGACCCCTTTTTTCTCTCTTTTTTCTCTGATTCAGGTTTTATTCATCTTCATAAAACATAATCATTTTTGACCAATTGAACATATAAATCCCTGAAGCTATACACATGAAATGAATAACTAAACTCACATCATAAAACATATAAGCAAAAAAAAACAAAAACCTGAAACAATCATTCTAAAATAAGAATAAATACTTAACCAATATGTATAAGATGGAATAGGATCATCTCCTACCACTACCTCACTTTTACGACAAAGAAAGCAAATATAAAATGAAACCAAATACAATGAAATAGATTGCGACTCAATAGCTAAACAAAAAATAAATAACCCAAAAACTATCCTTATGAAATTGTAAATGTTTATTTTTTTCATGACAATATTCTTTGTCCTGGATTCAACTTG
>JAHYJD010000009.1 GCA_019429365.1 Bacteroidales bacterium
TTCCTTTTGCCCTGCTGGCCATTTTTGCACCGGCGGTTTTCAGGCTGGTATTTACCGAAGAGTACCTTTTGGCAGGGCGTTTTTTGCAGGTACTAAGCCCCTGGCTTTTTGCCGTCTTCCTTACCAGCCCGCTGTCGTTTGTGCCCGAACTGTTTTTCCACCAGAAAAAAGCCATGATCATCGACATTGTGCTGCTGGTGTTGCGCTTTTTGGCACTTTGGGCCGGTATATGGCAGCAAAACCTGTGGCTGTCGCTCTGGCTTTTCAGCGGGGTAAGCTTTGTGGTGGTAACTTACTGCCTGTTCTGGTACCTTAGCCTGGCGCGCAGGCACAAGCCGGCACCAATGCATAGCAACGAAACAAAAACCTGAGCCATGGCATCCGAAAAGGAAATAAAAGTGCTTGTCATTCCCTCGTGGTATCCTCCCAACGGAGGCTACTTCTTTCGCGAGCATGCAATAGCCCTTGCTGAGGCAGGTGCCAGGGTGAATGTTCTCGCCGGCATTCATACCAGCCTGCGCACGCTGCGGCCCGCCGATTTCTTTAAATCCCGCACCAGGCATTGCATCTCGTCGGAGGGTATCACCGAGCACCTGCGCAAATACTGGATCAAACCTTTTTCAAACAAACCCAACTTTCATGGCTGGGTAAATATGATGCTGCGCTTTTACAAAAGCCATCAAAAGCTCTATGGCAAGCCCGACATCATCCTTGCGCACAGCAGCATTTGGGCAGGATTGGTTGCGGCCTTTATCCGGGAAAAGTACGGAGTGCCCTACGTGATTACCGAGCACCGCAGCCGCTTCATTTACAACTCAGAAGAAGCCATGCGCATGTTCGAGCCCTGGTTTTTTCCTTACCTGCAAACGGCTTTCGAAGGGGCTGAAAATGTTATCACCGTGAGCGATGCCCTGCAGCCCTTCATCAAACAAATTGCACCCGGAGCCGCAGAACGCATGATCAGTATACCAAACATGGTCGATACCGATTTTTTTGTGCCACCCAGCCAACCTTTGCCTCAAAAACCTTTTACCTTTTTTTCGCTTGCCAATCTTATTCCGCTAAAAGGCATGGACACGCTGATAGAAGCCTTTGCCCTGCTCCTTTCAAGGCAGAAAGCGGATTTCAGGCTGGTGATCGGCGGGGATGGTCTTGAGCGTGGTAAACTTGAGCAATTGGCAGAAAGGAGGAACCTCCATAACAAAATCACTTTCGTGGGAAAACTTGATCGCGAGCAGGTGGCCGCGTATTTGCAGCAGGCCCATGCCTTTGTGCTGGCAAGCCATTTCGAGGCTTTTGGCGTAGTGTATATCGAAGCCATGGCCAGCGGCCTGCCCGTAATCGCCACCCGCGCGGGCGGTCCCGAAAGTTTTATCCGCGAAAGCGAAGGCCTGCTTGTGGAACCCCAGAACCCTGAGACATTGGCCATTGCCATGGAAAAATTATTCGAAAATTACCATGCCTATGATCCGGCAGCCATACGCCAGCATGCCACGGCAGAATTCGGCCGTGAAAGTGTTGCCCGTCAATACATTGAACTTTTTAAAGAAATCATAAAAAAACAAACAAGATGAACCAGGTATTTTTGGTTTACAACTACAATTATTTCTGGCACACCAGGGAAGATCTGCATTTTAAGGGCTTCTTCTTCGACAACGACAGCAGGCATTTTCATGAAAGTGGTGCCCTCGACGATTTGCAGCCTATCAAAGAGCGGAAAGCCATTAAAGAGAGACTCGAAAGCATCGACGGACCCTTTTCCATTGTCAGGCAAACGCCCGAGGGCATTTTAATCTGCACAGGAACCATGAGCATTTTCCCGGTGTTCTACACCTGGGAGGACGGCAAGTGGTTGGTTTCCGACAGTTCCGACCAGTTGCTGAACATGAAGCAGGACAAGCAATGCAACACCGAAGCCTTCGACGAGTTTCTGGGGGCGGGCTTTGTACTGGGGCGCGAAACCTTGCTAAAAGACATTTACAAATCGCGTGCGGCCGAGATTCTTCTGCTCAAACCCGATGGGACCCTGGAATCAGAAATTTACAATTACTTCCTGCCAAAGGCTTTCTGGGGCGAAAGCCTCACGGAGCTTAAAGTAAAACTGGTTTACAAGCTTAAAGATGTAATTAAAAGGCTGATTATTTCATTAAAAGACCGCACTGTGGTGGTACCCCTGAGCGGGGGTTACGACTCGCGACTGATCGTGAGCCTGTTGAAGCTGGCCGGATACCAGAAAGTTGTTTGCTTTTCTTACGGGAGGCCCAACAAGGAGTCGGAGTTGAGCCAGCGGGTGGCCAATGAGCTGGGCTACGATTGGATCTTTGTGGATTATCGCATTCTCGACACCCGCAACTTCCAGAACGACCCGGTTTTCCAGGATTACTACCGCTACGCCGGCAACAACTACACCATGCCATACCTTCAGGAATATTTTGCGGTGAAACACCTGAAAGATCATAAGCTCATCCCCGACGAGAGCGTGTTTATTCCGGGTCATGGTGGCGATTTCCTGGCAGGAGGTCATGTAAAAAAAGCCGCAAAGACAAAACGTGACCTGAAAAACCTGGCCCCACATATTGCAAAAAAATATTACCAGTTTATTCCTTTGGGCAACAGCACCAAAGACCAGATCATAAAAAGGCTGGAGCATTGGTTTGCCGATTATTACCCGCCCGAATGCGCCACCGATCCGCTTTACAGTGTTTATGTCGAAGACTGGGATGTAAAGGAAAAACGCTCGAAGTTTATTTTTCAGTCGGCCCAGGTATTTCCTTTCTTTGGCTATGCCCTGCGCCTGCCGCTATGGCACAAAGACCTCAGAAAACTTTTCCGGCAAGTTCCTTTCGACCTTCGCCTGAACCAACAGCTTTACTACCAGCTGCTCGAAGATGAGTTCTTCAAGCCCCTGAACATTTTCTTTGATGACGAAGAAATGAAAGAACCTCGGAAAGTGAGCCTGGAAAAGCGCATCCGGAAAATGCTAAAGCCCTTTGTGCCCGGGATGGTGCTGGCCCGAAAACTAAAAGCTGCCGACTGGATGTGCTACGACAAGTTCACCTCTGAGTTGGAGAAACAGCTAAAGAAAGAGGGGCAGGCGTCCCTCAAAAATATTTACAGCTACAATGCACGCATCTGCAGGTGGTACCTGCAGCAGGTGCGCAAAAAAACTGATTGTAAAAATTAGCTTCTGCTTTTATTGGGTAACCTTTCCCTGAAAACTGGCAGTAAACTCATCCAGGTTGGGATTGGACTTGTAAACGTCTTCGCTGAAAAACACCAGCACCGGCTCCATGCGGGCAGGCGGGCGAAATCCTGGAATGGCGTAAATCAGGCTCAGGTTTTCATCGAAAAAAGCCACCGAAGGATAACTCATGCGACCCTGCAAAATGGCAATGGCAAAGTTGTGGGCTGCACGGCGCTGTCCTTCCTTCGCCCGCTCGTTTTCATAAGTAACTCCCTTAAAAACAATAGGATCGGTTTGTTCGGCATTGAGTTTTACCGCGTAAAAGTTTTCGTTGATATAATCAACAATTACAGGATGGGTAAAAGTTTCGGCATCCATGCGCTTGCACCAGCTGCACCAGTCGGTGTAAATATCGACAAAAATCTTCTTGGGGTTCTTCTTGTGAAGTTCCTGGGCTTCCTCAATACTGAGCCAGTTAACCTTTTTTTCCTGGGCTGTGGCTGGCAATTGCATCAAAAGTCCAAGAGCAAAAACAAAAAGGCCGGAGGTGAAAAGTTTCTTATTCATTTTATAGATCATTTTATCTGACTAGGTCAATTTATACACTAAAATAATGCCAATTAATGAGATAACGAAAAAAATGTGCTGACATTATTTATTAAAATGGGCTAAGTTAAAAAGGTTAACAGCAAACAAACCATTTTGTTTTATAATTTTGGCACCATAACTGCCCAAAGTGTTCAGAAAAAAGAAGGACGACATAAAAGGTTCGCTAAGCAAAATGGCCTGGTGGAGGTTTCGCCGCAACCCTCTGGCCTTTGGCAGTTTTGTTTTTATTCTTGTTTCGGCCCTTGCCGCCATTTTAGGATACCTTATTACCCCCGACAGCACTCCCTTTGCCAACCACCAGCAACTTGAGCTTGCCACCCACAAGCCTGGCTATAATGCCCAGCTTTTGCTTGTGGCAAAAAACCGTGAACCGGAAAACATATCCTTTATCAGGAAAATGATTTGGGGCAGCCCCGAAGACCATACCAGCATTCCCATTCAACACTTTTGGTTTGTGGATGCCTGGCTATATTACGAAACCTATGCCGGCCAACCAGGATATCCGGGACTTGAAAACCGTGTTTGGCTGCCCGACGTTTTATTTGCCTTGGAGCATGGACAAGAACCTGGGGAGGTAAAAAATGATTCCATTTCTTTTTTAACCCATTCGGGTGAAAAGCAAACCATGGCTGCAGCTGACATGCAGCAACAGATTGAACAAAAGCAAATAGTCGTGCGCAGATTTCTTTTAGGCACCGACCGCTTCGGGCGCGACATGCTCAGCCAGCTGGTAATAGGTGCCAGGGTTTCACTCTCGGTGGGTTTTATTGCCGTTTTCATTTCGCTGGTTATAGGCGTTACCCTGGGCAGCCTGGCAGGCTATTTCCGCGGGTGGCTCGATGATCTGATCATGTGGCTGATCAACGTGATTTGGTCTATCCCCACCTTGTTATTGGTAATTGCCATCACCTTTGCCATAGGCAAGGGATTCTGGCAGGTGTTTCTGGCAGTGGGGCTTACCATGTGGGTTGATGTGGCCCGTGTGGCGCGCGGGCAGGTGCTGAGCCTGCGCGAAAAGGAGTTTGTTGAGGCAGGCCGGGCATTGGGATTGGGTAGCTTCCGTATCATCACCCGCCATATTCTGCCCAACATCATGGGGCCGGTCATTGTTATTTCGGCCGCCAACTTTGCCTCTGCTATTCTGATTGAAGCGGGACTTAGTTTTCTGGGTATTGGAGTGCAACCCCCCATGCCATCCTGGGGCACCATGATCAGGGAACATTACGGTTACATTATTCTCGACAAGGGATATCTTGCCTTCTTGCCGGGTATCATGATTATGCTAATGGTGCTGTCATTTATGATGGTTGGCAACGGACTGCGCGATGCCCTTGACAAAACACCTCAGTTCTGATCTTCACCAGGAGATTATGGTTCTCAGGTAAAAACGTAGCTTGCCTTCGCCTTCGGCAAGGAATCCAATGCCAAGCGGCATGCCCGAGCGCCGTGCAATATCCATCAGCCCAAGCCCCGCACCTCCCTTTTTTTCAGGAACCCTTTGACGGCGTTTTGACAAGTATGAAGATTTTAATTCGTCAGGGCCCATGCGATTGATTTCGCCTATCCGCCGCTTCAGGTAATCCATTTGATCCGTACTGATGAGGTTGAAGGTAAGCAAATGAAACCCATCGCTGGCCTGCAGCAGCAAAAAACGTCCTCTGCCCTGCCCGGCTATTCCACGTTCGAGGCTGTAATGTAATATATTTTGAGCCATTTCCACAAAAACGGTAAAAGCACGCCTGGCCAAAGCAGCGTTGCTGGTAGCACTTACCTCATTGCGTACTACCTCGCCCAGGCTTACAATGGTGTCCTGATTAAAGTCGCCGTTAAATGCCAGTATCAGTTGACCGTTAGAGCCCTGATTGAAAATGTCGCGAAAAGTTTCGAGATGCCTCATGAAGTAGCACAAATACCATAAGTGAACAGGCATTTATCCTGTAAAAATATAGATTTGATTTACAAAAACAAACAAATGAAGAAAAATTTATTCTTTATTGCCTAGCATGGGAACAAATCTGAATTGCCCGAAGTCGTTCAGTTCATATTTACCTTCATCGACTTTCGTAATTCTCATCATGACTTGAGTGCCACCGGAACCAACCGGTACCACCATCATGCCGCCGATTTTCAGTTGCTTAAGCAATTCCGGAGGGGCCTCAGGAGCAGCGGCCGTAATAAGTATCTTATCGAAGGGAGCAAATGCAGGCAGTCCCTTGTATCCATCGCCATAAAAAAGCCTGGCATTATAACCCATTTTCTGCAACAGGGCTTTTGTTTTTATGTAAAGGCTGTGGTGACGTTCGATGCTGAAGACCTTGGCTCCAATTTCGAGCAGCACACAGGCCTGGTAACCACTCCCAGTGCCAATTTCAAGGACTTTTTCGCCTTTCTTAACTTCGAGCAACTCCGTTTGAAAAGCCACGGTATAGGGCTGGCTTATGGTTTGGCCGGAACCAATAGGGAAAGGCTTATCCTGATATGCAAACTCTACGAATGATGAATCGAGAAAGAAATGCCTCGGGATGCGCTCAATGGCCCCAATAACGCGCTCGTCCCTGATGCCTTTCTGGCGAATTTCTTCGGCAAGCTTGCGGCGCAATCCCTTATGTCGGTAGTTGTCGATCATTTTCTAACAATCAAAAAGAAGCCCTGAAACAATGCGCTAAAATAATCATTAATTCCGGAAGTTTTGGTTTGATTCTACTGGCTGAAGGCCCACGGGGTTGGGATTTTTCCGGGTGATTTCTGGAGAAGTTCCACGCAAATACCGGTTTTTGGGAAAAAGCATTCTGAAAACAGTTAAATAATTTACATTTGCAAAACAAAATCAAAAAAGAACCCTGCTGTGCAAGTAAAAAAAATTGGCGTATTGGGAGCCGGCCATTTGGGCAAAATACACATTAAATGCATTCTTGAATCAGATCGTTTTGACCTGCTTGGTTTTTACGACCCCAACCCGGCTATTTGCGCCGAAGTTGAAGAGAAGTTCGGCATCAAACGCTTCAACTCGGCCGATGAGCTGATTGAGGCATGCCAGATGGTCGACATTGTAACCCCCACCGTTTCGCATTTTGAAAATGCTGCCAGGGCACTAAAACGTTCGCGCCATGTGTTTATTGAAAAGCCCCTTACCACCACCCTTTCAGAGGCCCGCCAGCTTATTGAACTGGCAAGGGAAGCCAATGTTAAGGTGCAGGTTGGTCATGTGGAGCGTTTCAACCCTGCCTTTATTGCAGCCAATCCTTTTCTCGAAAATCCAATGTTTATAGAAACGCACCGCCTGGCGCAATTCAATCCCAGGGGTACCGATGTACCTGTTATTCTCGATCTGATGATACACGACATCGACATTGTATTGCACGTGGTGCGTTCGCCCATTAAAAAGATTTCAGCCAGTGGGGTATCGGTGGTATCAGAAACGCCCGACATTGCCAATGCCCGAGTGGAGTTTAACAATGGTTGCGTGGCCAACCTCACGGCCAGCCGCATCAGCATGAAAAATATGCGCAAAACGCGTTTCTTCCAGAAAGATGGTTACATTTCCGTTGATTTCCTTACAAAGGAAACGGAGATTATTCGGATGAAAGCAGCAGAAAACACCAACGATCCCTTTGCCATGATTATTGACCTTGGCCACGGCCGGGGGCAAAAGCAGATCTTGGTTGAAAAGCCCGAAATTCAGCCCATTAACGCCATCAAAACCGAACTGGAAACTTTTCAGGCTTCGATTGCCGAAAACACCCAACCAGTGGTTACCATTGAAGATGGATACCGCTCGCTTGAGCTGGCATATCAGATTATGGATAAGATCGACATCAATGCCAGGGTGCTCGGATAATTAACCTTCTGCAGTTTATTTAAAAATAACCCAACCGGTTGCTCGCAACGGCAGATTTTCTTTGTTCATAACCAAACAATATGTAATACGTCAAAGCGTTATCAAAATATTATCTCCTCCCCGTTCTTTTAATATCATTTAAATCAAACCAACATACCGAGCCGATGGAATAATACTATTCGCGAAACCAACAACACAGCATGGATAAAAGACTACAACGAATCCACCTTTTCCGTTACATCGCGTTCGACTTCCTCGCTGCTTCCCTGGCCTGGTTTTTTTTCATCAGTTTCAGGAAGGCAAATAACAACATCGGCCTTGGCGCCCTGAAAGAACAACTTTTTATTGACGAGAACCTCATAGTGGGATTGCTCGTCATCCCTCTTTTCTGGCTTCTCTTTTACTGGGCAAGCGGGGCTTATAAAACCATTTTCCGAACCTCGCGACTGGGCCAGTTCGGACAAACCCTTTTCACTTCGGTAATTGGCGTGCTGGTCATATTTTTTGTGGTACTGCTCGATCAGGAAGTTAGCACCAGCAGCGAATATTACCGTTCCTTTTTATTTTTGCTTGTTTTTCATTTCTTTTTTACAGTCACCTTCAGGCTGGTGCTTACCACTATTCTTATCAAAAAAATTCACAATCGGGTTATTGGGTTTCGCACCATCATTATCGGAAGCCAAAAAAAAGCCCTCGATATTTTTAATGAGCTGGAATTGCAGAAGAAATCATCGGGCAACCACCTGATTGGCTACGTCAACGTTAACATTTACGATAAGTACCTTATTGAAGGCCATTTGCCTTACCTGGGCTGGTTTAAGGACCTTAAAGACATTATTGAAGAATACCAGATTGAAGAGGCCATCCTGGCTATTGAGCCGCGCGAGCACAAAAACATCAGCCAGATACTCACGGAGTTGTACCAGTCGGATGTGGTGGTGAAAGTGATTCCGGAATTGCATGATATTTTGTTGGGAGCGGTAAAAATGACATCCATTTTCGGGGCTCCTCTTATTCAGATACAACCAGGTCTGATGCCTGCCTGGCAGCAATCGATCAAGCGCCTTATTGATCTGGTGATTTCGCTGCTTGGACTGGTTTTTCTTTCACCGGTTTTTCTGATTACGGCCATTATTGTGAAGGCAACATCCAAAGGACCGGTTTTTTATGCCCATGAGCGTATTGGATTGCACGGCAAGCCCTTTATGATGCATAAGTTCCGCTCGATGTATGTCGATGCCGAAAAAGACGGGCCGCAACTTTCGTGCAAGGACGATCCCCGCATAACCCCCTTCGGACGTTTTATGCGCAAGGTGAGGTTGGATGAAATTCCACAGTTTTACAATGTGCTCATTGGAAACATGTCGCTGGTGGGCCCCCGACCCGAGCGTCAGTTCTATATCGAACGCATTGCAAAAAAAGCGCCCCACTATCGGCTTCTGCAAAAGATAAAACCAGGGATTACAAGCTGGGGACAAGTAAAATACGGTTATGCCGAAAATGTGGACCAGATGATTGAACGATTACGCTACGACCTGCTTTACCTGGAAAACATGTCATTGGCCGTCGATTTTAAAATCCTGATTTACACAGTACTGATTATTTTGCAAGGAAGGGGAAAGTAAGTCCATCAAAGCACCCCGGCTTCAATCATTTGAACAATTTCTTCGATCAGGCGGTCTTCCCCTTCGGGATCGTATTCGGTTTTGAGATTGTAGCCAAAAATGCGGCCCAGCCCTTGCCAGAATACCGCCGACACCATGCCCCTGAATTCCCTCACTACATCGTAAGAGGTATGTTTAGTCTGTCTGTCGACCAGCTTGATCAGGATCAATCCCTGGGAGAAGGTTAGCCTTTTGAGGTCATCTTCAAATTGGGCGCGCAGTTCGTTTTCAGCCTGCCTCATGGCCCGCTTGCGTTGGGCTTCGGTAGGCAAAGTCATTAGAATTTCATTGTATTCGTCGAATTTAATACCAGCCAATCGGGCATATGGGTATACCCGCTTAACATTCTGCACCAGGCGGCGGTAGCGATTTTCGTCGGCACGGTTTTTAAAAATGCGTGGGGCAAAAAAGGCCACCGGCTTCAGGTCTATTACCGGGATGGTATCGCCATCGATAATGCGGGCCTTAACCACCTGGCCTTGTCTGGGCATTTCGGGCACCAGCACATGCTGGGATTGTCCGTAGCTAAGAGCAGGCAGTAACAAGAAAAAAAACAACAGATATTGATTAAATTTCATCATGGTTGTGCCAACGCAAATTTCGACAAGAAACATGCCAAAAAAAAAGCGCTTGTCCAGTAAACAAACGCTAAAAGTTAGTGAAAATTTTGCTCAAATGCAAGCCTGAAAACCACTCGCTATGCCACTTTAAGCCTGCTCATTTTGTTTTTGCTGAGCTTTTTCGTGGCATATTCAAGGGTAATCCTGAATTCTTTTTCTGGCTTGGCTGAGGAAGGAATTTCAAACATGGCATCAAGCATGATCACTTCGCAGATAGAGCGCAGGCCGCGGGCGCCAAGTTTGAATTCTATGGCTTTGTCTACCACGAAATCGAGTACATCGTCTTCAATTCTTAGTTGAATATTGTCCAGTTCAAAAAGCCTGACATATTGCTTTATAAGGGAGTTCCTGGGTTCGGTAAGGATGGCCCTGAGCACTTCACGGTCGAGCGGGTTGAGGTAGGTAAGCACTGGCAGGCGCCCTACAAGTTCCGGAATCAGTCCAAAACTTTTCAGGTCCTGCGGGGCGATATACTGAAGCATATTGTCACGGTCGATTTGCTCCGATTTGTTTACCCCATAGCCAATAGCGTTGGCCTGTATGCGGGAGGCGATTTTCTTTTCGATGCCATCGAAGGCACCACCACAAACAAAAAGTATGTTCTGGGTATTTACCTGGATCATTTTCTGCTCGGGGTGCTTGCGCCCGCCCTGCGGCGGAACATTTACCACGGATCCCTCCAGGATTTTCAGTAAGGCCTGCTGCACCCCTTCGCCCGAAACATCGCGGGTAATGGAGGGGTTATCGCTTTTGCGTGCAATTTTGTCAACCTCGTCAATAAAAACAATACCCCTTTCGGCGGAGGCCACATCGTAATCGGCCACCTGAAGCAAGCGTGCCAGAATACTTTCCACATCTTCGCCAACATAACCGGCCTCGGTAAGCACTGTGGCATCGGCAATACAAAATGGAACCTGCAGCAGACGGGCAATGGTGCGGGCCAGCAAAGTTTTGCCGGTTCCCGTTTCGCCAACCATGATGATGTTAGACTTTTCGATCTCCACATCATCGGCCTTGTCTTTCTTCACGCTGTTTTGGCCAATTCGCTTGTAATGGTTGTAAACAGCCACTGAGAGGACTTTCTTGGCATCGTCCTGGCCAATGACATACTGGTCGAGATGTTTCTTGATCTCTGCAGGTTTAAGCAACTTAAATGAAGGGATATTGGCCTTTCCCTTAAGCGATTTCTCTTCGGCTACAATCAGGCCCGCCTGCTCCACGCAGCGCTCGCAGATGTGAGCGCCCACGCCAGAGATCAGCATTTCGGCCTGTGAAGCATCACGCCCGCAGAATGAGCATTTTTTGTTTTCTTTTGACATAATAATATTACACTGCTGCCGCCCTGCTAGCTGGTTTTCTTATTGGTAAGCAGCACTTCATCAATCATACCGTAATCTTTGGCTTCCATTGCAGTCATCCAATAGTCACGGTCTGAGTCCTGATAAACTTTATCGTATTCCTGCTTTGAATGCAGCGAGATGATTTCGTACAGTTCTTTTTTGAGTTTAAGGATTTCCCTTGCAGTAATTTCGATATCGGAGGCCTGACCTTCAGCCCCGCCCATAGGCTGGTGAATAAGCACACGGCTATGCTTGAGGGCAGTCCGCTTACCGGGGGTGCCGGCGCAAAGCAGCACAGCACCCATAGATGCGGCGATACCAGTGCAAATGGTAGCCACATCGGGCGCAATGTATTGCATGGTATCGTAAATGCCAAGACCAGCATACACTGAGCCGCCAGGCGTATTCAAGTAAATCTGGATGTCCTTTTTGGGGTCGACCGACTCAAGGAAAAGCAACTGGGCCTGAATAATATTGGCCACATAATCGTTAATTGGCACACCAAGAAAAATAATACGGTCCATCATAAGGCGGCTGAACACGTCCATGGTAGCCACATTTAACTGCCGCTCCTCAATAATGGTCGGGCTTATATAATTGCCATACACCGAAGTGTAGTTATGCAGGGTTTGACTGCTTATACCCAAATGCCTGGTGGCATATTTCTGAAACTCATCCTTTCTGCTCATGGGAAGTTATTTTTTTCAGGTCTTGAATTAAGCTGAAGTCTTTTCAGCCTGGTATTTTTCGGTCACTAATTTAACAAAATCATCAAAACTGATCTCAACCTCATTCAGCTTTAATTTTTGCTTGTACAGATCCAGGAGTTTCTGGTCAAAAAGGTTGTCATACACCTTTTTCATTTCGTCCTGATTCTTCATAATGTCTTTCACAAAGCCATCGATAACGCTTTGCTCCACATTTTCCTGTCCATATTGCCTGAGTTGAGTGCGCATGAACGATGACAAATGGTCGGTTACTTCGTCGGGGGTAACTTCCAGGTTGTTGCCGGAAATCATGTGATTTTCAATCAACTGCCAGCGAAAAGTATCGGCGAGAGCGGGAAATTCTGCTTCGACCTGCTCCACGGAAAACTCTTCCTTGTTGGCTTCCTTGAGCCACTTCTTCAGGAAAGTCTCGGGCAGCTCAAGACTGGTCACCTCAAGCAGCTTCTTCATTACCTCATTACGAAAATGCTTGTCGGCATCCACCTGATACTGCTGGCTAATCTGCCCGGCCAGTTTCTGGCGGAACTCCTCTTCGGTTTTTACCTCGTCGTCAGGAAGGGCTTTTTTGAAAAGGTCTTCATTCAATTCGGCTGGTTCAATTCTCGAAATATTTTCAACGGTAATGCGGAACAAAGGGCTGTAGTTTGCCAGTTCTTCTTTCTTTACCCCGATCATTGAAGCGGCTTCAGTTTCGTTCTCAACGGCTTTGAGCAGCTCGAATTCAACGGTATCGCCAACCTTCATGCCGATCAGTTCTTTCTTAATCTCTTCATCCTTAACAAACTTAATCAGCAGATTCGATTTATGCGAAAGGCCCTCTTCCTTCACGGTGCCGGCCGATTCAAGTTCGGAAAATTCACAAAAGAGCACATCTTCGGCTTCAGAAACCTCAGGGCTGATCATCTTGCCAAAACGGCGGCGAATATCGTCGATATATGAATTAATGGTTTCATCGGCTACCTTAATGCGATGATAATCTACCTCAATATTTTCCGAAAGTTCGAGTTCAACTTTTGGGGCAAGTCCAATTTCGTAAAAGAACTCAAAATCGGTTTGGGTGTCCCAGTCAATTTTCTCAGCAGCGTCATGGTCGGGAAGCGGATTGCCCAGTATGTCGATATTGTTGTCCTTGATATACTTATAAACTTCATCAACCAGCATTTTATTAACCTCCTCGGCCATAACGCTTTTACCATACATCTTTTTTATCATGCCGAAGGGCACTTTGCCGGGGCGGAAGCCGGGCATCTGGGCTTTTCGCTGAAGGTTTTTCAACTCTGCGGCAACCTTGTCGCGGTAATCTTCTTCTTTAAGTTCAACTTTAAGCACAGCTTCCAGCTGTGCTTTGTTTTCCTGAACAATATTCATAAACGGTGTTTATTTTTTTGATTTATAAAACTCCGGAAAGTATAAAAACCCGCCGGACTAGAGCAACATCGTATAAAATGGTTTTTTGCCTGAATGTCAGCATTTTGTGCGGATGAAGGGACTCGAACCCCCACGCCTTTCGGCACCAGATCCTAAGTCTGGCGCGGCTACCAATTACGCCACATCCGCCCGGTTCAAAATGGAGTGCAAATATACGACATTTTTTTACTCTTACGGCTAAAATATAGTCTATATTTGCAGACGAAAAATGTCATTAACATGATAATAATCAACGATCTGACCATCGCCTTTGAGAAAAAAACCATCATTGAGTCATTCAGTTTGGCGGTAAGCAAGGGAGAGAAGGTTACATTCAAGGGGCCTTCGGGTTCGGGCAAAACCAGCATTTTAACAACCCTTCTGGGGTTTAACCCGGCTCAGCATGGGCAAATCATTATCAACAAACTGAACCTCAACCCCGGGAATATACGAGCCATTCGCAAGCTTACGGCATGGGTTCCCCAGGAGCTGGCATTCGACCTTCCACTTGCGCGCGACCTGCTTCTTTTTCCTTTTCAGTTTAAAAGCAACAAAAAAAATACGCCCTCCGAAAACAACATTGAAAATACCCTGGAGGCGCTGAACCTGGATTACGGCCTGCTTGAACAACCCCTGAAAAAGATCTCGGGCGGTGAAAAGCAGCGGCTCTCGCTAGCGGCCGGCATTTTGCAGAAAAAACCCATCCTTGTGCTCGATGAACCCACTTCTGCCCTCGACAGCCAAACCCGCAAAAAAGTTTCAGACTACATACAAAGTCTGGAAGAGGTTACCGTGATTGCTGCTTCGCACGATGAATACTGGATTGAACATTCTGGAAAAGTAATTGACCTGCAAAAGAAATGACATTATTGAATATATACGAGATCAGCTGGCCAAACCTTGGTCTTGGGTATTTGCTGCTCATCATTCCTTTTACCCTGCTGCATCTTTTTCGCACCGGCCTGGTAAAAGACACCCTGGTGGCCGTTGCCAGAATGACTGTTCAACTGTTTCTGGTCGGGCTGTACCTTGAGTTTCTGTTCAACATCAATAATCCCTGGGTAAATATTGCCTGGGTATTACTAATGATTGCCGTAGCCAGCTATGCCACGGTGAGCCGTAGCCAGCTGAAAAGCAGAATTTTCTTTATTCCGGTGGCTCTGAGTATTTTGCTCAGCATGATCATTATTGATGCATTTTTCATGGGGCTGATCATTCAAGCCGGTAGCTTTTTAGAGGCCAGGTATTTTATCCCCATTACTGGGATGATTATAGGCAACTGCATGGAAAGGAACATTATTGCCCTGAACAGCTTTCGCGGACAGGTATATCGCGAAATGGACACCTATCGCTATTTTGTGGCCAATGGAGCGAGCCGCCACGAAGCCTTGCTGCCCTTTATACGCACTGCACTGAAAAATGCTTTTAATCCTCTGATCGCCAATATGGCTGTAATAGGGCTCATTGCCTTGCCTGGCACCATGACCGGGCAGATACTAGGCGGAAGCAGCCCAAATCAGGCCATACGCTATCAGATACTGTTGTTGTTGGGAATTTTTGTTGCAACCATGATTACCGTGGTGGTAAGCATAATGCTAAGCCGAAGATTTTTGTTCGATGAAATGGATAACCTGAAAGAAGAGCATATCATAAGCACCAAACACTAATCGATCTTTTCGAGCGGGAGTGAGAAGGTAAAATTGCTTCCTTTACCTTTTTCGCTTTTCACGCTGATTTGGCCGCCCTGTTTTTCAATGAACTCCTTGCAAAGCAGCAGCCCCAGGCCACTCCCCTTCTCGTCGCGGGTGCCGTAGGTGGTGTGAATGGTATTGACGCTCCAGAGCTGGTCCATTTGTTCCCGGGTCATCCCAACGCCATTATCTTTCACGCTGATGTGAGCCATTTTGTTAAGCACCTGGCTGGTAACTTCGATTTTGCTGCCAGCATCGGAATATTTCAGTGCATTGGATAGCAGGTTACGAACAAGAGTATTGGTCATGTTCTGATCGGCAAAAACCACCAGGTCGGGATCGACCGAGTCTACCAGTGTAATCTCCTTTTCGCGCGCATTGCCCGAAAACAGGTTTATATTGTCGCGGATCAAATCGCTCACGGCAAGGTATTCCGGGTGGAATTTCATTTTGCCCGTTTGGGTACGCGACCATTGAAGAAGGTTTTCAAGCAAGTTGTTGATCTTGAGCACCGATTTGTCGAGTTCACGGGCCAGTTCCTGCAATTCTTCCTCACCCAGATTCTGAATATCTCTTTTCAGAATGCGCGAAAAACTTACAATGCTTGCAAATGGGTTTCGTAAGTCGTGTGAGATAATGGAAAAGAATTTATCCTTGGTAGCATTGGTTTCTATCAGGTGTTTCTCCGATTCAATTAGGCGTTGGTTGGTCTGATTGAGGCGCTGATTAAGCTCTTCTACCTTTTGTTTTTGCACCAACAAGGTCTTGTTCAATTCAGTAAGCTTCTGGTTGTTTTGGCTTATCTCATCTTTTTGTCTTTCGAGCAGGCGGTTGGACCGGGTGATAAATAGAAAGCGATTATACAGCAGGAAGAGTAAAATAAGGATCAACACCACCCCACCAAGAAGAAAATTTTTCAAAAGGCTTTGCTTTTGGAGGTTCAGGGCGTTAATTTGGTTGGTTTTTCGAAGCAGTTCAATCTCACTTTCTTTGCGCTCGCGGTCATACATCATTTGCATTTCCATGATACGCTGCTGACTTTCGCGGGTGAATAAACTGTCGCGAAGGTTCAGATAAAGTTTCTGATAATTGTATGCCTTTTGGTATTCGCGGCGCATTGCCGAAATGCTGGCAAGGTTCAGGTAGTTGTCGGCAATAATGCGCGAATGCCCTATATTTTCGGCAATCTCAAGGCTGGTTTCAAAATAGCCAGTGGCTTGTGTTAAGCGGCCCATTTGCCGGTTTACCAATGCCAGGTTGTGGTAAGTCTGGGCCAGCCCACTCTGGTCGTTAACCTCGAAATAAAGTTCAAGGGCCTGATTCAGGTTCGATAAGGCAAAACTGGAATTGCCCATTAAGTAATACAAGTAGCCGATATTGCTCCTGGTATTGGCAATTTCTCGCTTATCGAGCAATTTTTTTCTAATGGCAAGGGCTTCAGAATAATACTGCAAGGCGGTTTCATAATCTCCTGTTTGCTGCTTCACTACTCCAAGGTTATTGAGCGAAAATGCAATGCCTTTTTCGTCGTTTGTGGCGCGTTTCACTTCGAGCGATCTCAAATGAAAATCTCCGGCAAGCGCAAAGTCTCCCTGGCTTTGATATACAAGCCCGATATTGTTGAGCACCGGGGCAATTACCGATTGGTCTTCAATATTTTCGAGAATGCGCAAGGCCTGAAAGTAATTTTCAAGGGCTTTTTCATAATGGCCCTGCTCCCAGAAAACCAGCCCAATATTGGAGAAAGTTCTTGCGGTTCCCACCTGATCGCCTTCGCGCTGAAACATAATATTGGATTCCTGCAGAAAATCCATGGCCATATTAAAATTGCCCAGTTGCCAATACACCACCCCGATATGCCGCAAAGCATCGGCTGCTTTAACCGGGTAATTGCCTTCTTCGGCTATTTCGAGGGCTTTCTTGCCATATTCCAGTGCCTCCATGGGCTCAATGGATTTCAAATCCCACGACAAGTGCAACAAAGCATCTATCCTGGTAGTATCGTTGGTTCCGGGCTGAGCAACCAGTTGGCGAAGGCTGTCGAGCCGCCCCGAGGCAAGTGGCGAAGGGTTGTCAATGGCAAACAGAACGCCGCCGGCAAGGAGAAGTGTAAAAATAAAATTCCGAAAAACAACCATAATTTTTCCTTTTCCGCAACCGGGATTATATTTCGCTATGAAAAACAAAATTAAAGAATAAAACCCACAAAAAGCACTTTTATGTTGCCGGTTTGGCATTAAAAAAAAACAAAAGGTTGAATTTTGCAGAAAATATTTTTCTTTCAGAACATAACCATCATGCCAACCAATATGCCTAACAATCAATTAGATTCAATGTTATTTTTACTTAGTCTTAACAAAAATAGAGGATCAAGGTTGTTTTCTTGTGTTTTGCAATGCCATTCTTATGTATATTTAGGTACAAATTTTCTTAAAACCCGCGGTAAACCCAAAACGATGAAAGCACTGAAAAAATTGTTTCTGTTCCTGATGCCACCCGAGAACTGGCGACTGACGGTCATTATTCTCAGTGGCATCTTTACCGGGATTTTTTTGCTGGTGGTGCACATATCTAAGGCAACCTCCTACCTTTCGGATGAGCCTGAAACTTGCATCAACTGCCATGTAATGTACCCGCATTATGCCTCGTGGTCGAAAAGCAGCCACAGCGAGGTGGCTACCTGCAGCGATTGCCATGTTCCGCAGGATAACTTTGTAAGGAAATACTATTTTAAGGGCAGCGATGGGCTCAGACACAGCACCTGGTTTACCTTTCGCTGGGAGCCCCAGGTAATCCAGATCAAAAGTGCAGGCATTGGGGTAGTACAGGAAAATTGCATTCGCTGCCACCTCGACCTGGTTGACATGACCCAGTTGGTGGAAGTTACCAGAAAAATGGCCGATGCCGGCGAAGGAAAACTTTGCTGGGAATGTCATCGCGAAACCCCGCATGGCACCGTTAAAAGCCTTTCGGCAGCGCCACACGCCCTGGTGGAACGATTGCCCACTGTGGTGCCCTCGTGGCTCGAGTGGCTGGTTGGAAGCCCTGATCGCTCCCCAAAGGTACAAACCCCGGGAATTTCAGAAATGGATTAAATCTTCTCAAACATAAAGCATAAACCACAAAAACAACCATATTATGAGCATTAGAGAAATTTCGCAGAAGAAACCATGGCTGAACTGGGTATTGTTTTTTGCCACGGTAGTCATTGTGTTTATTATCGGGTTGCTGGCGGCCAGCATTGTTGAAAGGCGCAGCGAAGCCCAGCTCTATTTCCAAATGATCAACCCCATTGAAGAATGGGAGGCCAACAACGCAGTATGGGGCGATAATTTTCCACGGCAGTACGAGTCATACTCTATGACAGCCGACACCAGCTTTATGAGCAAGCACTTTGGTTCGGGCATGATCGATTACCTGGACAAGTATCCTGAGCTGGTGGTAATGTGGGCGGGTTATGCCTTTTCGCGCGACTATAACCAGGGCCGTGGACACTATTACTCGGTAACCGATGTGCAAAACACCTTGCGCACCATGGTTCCACAGCCAGCCACGTGCTGGACCTGCAAAAGCCCCGACGTGCCCCGAATGATGAACGAAATTGGTGTGGCCGAATTTTATGCCGGCACCTGGGGCGATATGGGGCCCAACATTCAGAATCATATTGGCTGCCTCGACTGCCACGACCCGAGCACCATGAACCTGCGCATTTCAAGGCCCGCACTGGTGGAAGCTTTCCAGCGCCAGGGCATCGATATTACTAAGGCTACCCGACAGGAGATGCGCTCGCTGGTTTGCGCCCAATGCCATGTGGAGTATTACTTCAAGCAGCCCGGCAACTACCTGACCTTCCCATGGGATGAAGGGTTTGCCGCTGAGGACATGGAAAAATACCTCGACAATGTTGGCCACACAGACTGGGTGCACGCGCTCAGCAAAGCTCCCATGATTAAAACACAACACCCCGACTACGAGCTTTATAAAACCGGCATTCACGCCCAGCGCGGGGTCTCGTGTGCCGATTGCCATATGCCTTACAAACGCGAAGGCGGCATTAAATTTACCGATCACCATTTGCGCAGCCCCCTGGCCAATGTGGCAGGCTCATGCCAGGTTTGCCATCGCGAAAGCGAAGCCGACCTGATAAAAAACGTCTATGACCACCAGGCAAGGGTTTCTGAATTGCGCCGCATTTGCGAAAAGAACCTTGCCACGGTTCATTTGGAAGCCAAATATGCCTGGGATGCCGGAGCTACCGAGGATGAGATGAAGGATGTGCTGCAGTTGATCCGGCACGCACAATGGCGCTGGGACTGGGTGGCAGCTGCCAACGGCATGGGCATACACTCGCCCGCTGAGGCGCTCAGGGTGCTTGGCACTTCCATTCAAAAGGTGAATGAGGCCCGTATTATCCTGGCCACTGTTTTCCATAAATACGACCACCAGTATCCAGTGGAGTTGCCCGATTTTTCAACCAAAGCAAAAGCCCAGGAAGTGATTGGGCTGGACATGGACAAACTGCACCAAGACAAAAAAGAATGGAAAGAAACCGTTTTGCCGCAATGGCTTAGCGCGTTATAGTTTATTGACAAAATGCAAAAAACCGCTCCGGAATTCCGGGGCGGTTTTTTTATTTTTAAGGGAAAAGTCCGCTATTCAATATTTACCCCTGATACGGCTTCAGAAATATTCAGCAGGGTATCCCCTATTTTTTCGCAGGAAGAAATAAGTTTGTTAAAATAGAAGGCACTTTTTACGTGGGCTACGCCTTTTTCTATGTCTTCAATTACTTCTTCGCTCACAGCATCGCGAAAAGCGTTAATGCGCTCTTCCAGCTCGATGGAGCGTGGCAGGTTCTGCCGGGCAAACTGATCACCTTTGTCGAGGTTTTCAATGGCTTGCTCAAAGGCATCGTTGGTCAATTTAAACATCTCGAACAACTCGCTGCGCTGGGCAGGTGTAAAATAAACCTTCTCTTCCTTTTTCTTGGCCAACAGCGTGGACATTTTATAGCACACGTCGCCAATCTTTTCGATTTCGGCACAGACCAGGCGCATGCGGCGCAATTCTTCGGAGGCATGTCCGCTCAACTGGTTTTTCGAAACCTTTACAAAGAAAGTGGTAATTTCTACCTCCACCCTATCGGTAATTTCCTCGTATTTGCTAACCCTTTCTCGCAATTCCTCAAATTCTTTTTTATCAGTTTCAATGATCATGGCCGGAATGAAATTAAACATGCGATGAGCCAGGTCGGCAAATTGCTTGGTTTCTTTCTTGGCCTGGAACACGGTAAGCTCGGCTGCCTGCAAAAAACCACTGCTGAAAAACTCGAGTTGCGGACGTTCCAGGCGCTTGCCACGGGGAGGCAGGATATGCTCCACAACAAAAACAAAATACTTGAGAAAACCTATCAGCAGAAGGGTATTGATAATATTGAAAGCGGTGTGGAAAATTGAAAGGCCAATGGGTACCATTGCTGCGCTGGCGATGGGCGAAGCCATGCCAGCCTTTACCATATAATGATCAATCTGACCGACAAAGGGTTTGAAAACAATGAGCATCCAGATGACCCCGGTAATATTAAACAAGGTATGAGCCAGAGCTGCCCTTTTTGCCTGATTGTTACCCACCAGGGCAGCCAGGTTGGCAGTTATGGTAGTGCCAATATTTTCGCCCAGCACAATGGCCGCCCCATGCTCAAAGCCAATCCAACCATTGGCGCACATCACCAGGGTGAGGGCCATGGTGGCACTCGATGATTGCAGCACAATGGTTAACAAGGTTCCAATGCCCAGGAAAATAAGGGTAGTATAAAAACCGTAGTCGGTTAAACGGCCCAGGGCTTCAAAAATTTCGGGATTGCTGTTAAAATCAGGCACCGAATTTTTCAGGAATTCAAGCCCCAGAAACAATAGCGCAAAACCTAGCAGGGTTTCACCCGTGGAGTTTAGCCTTTCCCGCGACATCATTAAAAGCGGGAAGCTTATGGCAATCAGTGGCAGGGAGTAGGTAGCAATGCTGACCTTAAACCCCAGCAACGAAATTATCCAGGCGGTGGTGGTGGTGCCTATATTGGCCCCCATAATTACACCTACGGCCTGGGTGAGGTTTAACAGACCGGCATTGACAAAGCTCACAAACATTACAGTGGAGGCCGATGACGACTGCACCAGGGTCGTCACAAGAAAACCTGTGAGCACGCCCATAAAGCGGTTGGAGGTCATGGCCGACAGAATGTTGCGCATTTTGTCACCGGCAAGCTTCTGAATACCTTCGCTCATGGTCTTCATTCCGAAAAGGAACAAACTGAGCGATCCGAAAAGGGTGAGGAACTGAAGAAAGCTATAGTTCATAAATTAGCATTTAAGCTTTTGGAGATATCAAAATTACATAAATCCAATCCAACAGTTGTGTTGTTAACACAAACTTAATATTGATAACAATTTACCCACAGCCAATTTACAAAAAAATCAGTTCGGCAGATTTTTTCACACAAAAAAACAAAAAAGGGAAGTGAGTTAAGCTATCTAATGCTTGATAACCTTGGTAGAAAATGGTTTTACCATTGACCCTTCGGCCCTGAGAATATAAATTCCCGGGCTGAGTCTGGAAAGGTCTACAGACCAGGTCTCGCCGGGCAAGAAATGTTTTGCCGGACTGGTAAATAATTTTTCTCCTGTAAGGGAATAAAGAGAAACAACCACGGGCAGCGATACGCCCGAAATCTTCAGGTTGAGCCGGTCGGCCACAGGGTTGTTAAAAATAAACCGGCCGTTTGCGGCAAAATATTCTGGCGTGCTTACGGTAATCTGACTAGTTTGCATTTTCATCACCACCGGCAAATGATCAGACATGCCATATAGAGCCTCTACAACCATCTGAGGCGCGCTGTTATTAGGCGGATCTATCACCGACTGGTTGTAGCGGTTTCCATCCTGCCCAAGCGCCTGGTAGCTCTCCTCAATAAAGTGCAGGCCCATATACCCCTCCAAGATTGCATGAGAAGTTAGAATAAGATCGTACCGATCGTCGAGTCCGCCCGTAACAAAGCAGGCATGGCTGCCAGTGCGGGTACTCTGGGTGTGATACCTGGCCATAGCCGGGTTATTATACCATTGCCCCGGCTGATCGACTGGATCATAAAATCTGATGGCTTCATTGGGATGGTAGGTAATGTGTTGAAAGGCCTGCTCAAAGGAAGCATTCATGTTGAAATCGCCCATAAATAGCAGGTTTCCGCGAATGTTGTTTGAATTAATATAGGCCATTACCGCCTGGGCCTCGGCAGTGCGCGTTTGCTGGTCGGAAGCAGTGCTGCCAGCTTTGAAGTGTGCCACGATGGCCGTAAGAAATATGGTGTCGCCTGCTTCAAGCCCCTCCTGATCGTTGTAGTAAAGAGTGTAAAGGTTTATGTCGCGCAAGATATTGGCTGCCACGGCCTCAAAATACAGGCTGAATTTGTTATGATCGTAATACAGCATGTTTACGATGGTTGAATTGGTGGTGTTTGAATAGGCTGCCCGGCTAAACCTGCTTTCATCGCCTGCATTTAGCACTCCGTTGAGAATGCGATCGGCATTTGCTTCACCGCGACCCAGTTCATTTACCGTAAAAATATCGGGCTGTACATAATCGATAATAGTGCTAAGATACTGATCCTTAATGTTCACGTTATTGTTTTGCGAAGTGCAAAAAGAAGTATTTATACCATAATACAGCAGATTGTAATGCATTACGGTAATGGAATCCTGGGCGGCAGCTAAGTAGGATAAAAAGACAAGGAAAGCCGGGAAGATAATCTTTTTCAATGGTTGTAACAGGAATTACTATATCAGAAAAAAGGAAAAAAAAGGGGCCAAACTGGCCCCTATTCCCCTGCATTAGCGGGATAAATTATTTTTTCAGAAATTTGAAATCTTTTCCGAGATACCTTGCTGTTTCGCCCAGCATTTCTTCGATACGAAGTAACTGGTTGTACTTGGCAATGCGCTCAGAGCGGCAGGCCGAACCGGTTTTTATCTGCCCGGTATTGAGGGCCACGGCAAGGTCGGCAATGAAGGTATCTTCGGTTTCGCCCGAGCGGTGGCTCATAACGGCGGTGTATGAATTGCGGTAGGCCAGGTTAACAGCCTCAATGGTTTCTGTCAACGAACCGATCTGGTTTACTTTTACCAGTATGGAGTTGGCCACACCTTTGGCAATTCCTTGCCCAAGGCGGTCTACATTGGTAACAAAGAGGTCGTCGCCTACCAACTGAATTTGCTTACCAAGCTTGTCAGTCATGATCTTCCAACCATCCCAATCGTCTTCGGCCATACCATCTTCAATAGAAACAATGGGGTATTTTTTCACCCAGTCGGCCCAGTAGTCAACCATCTGCGCGGGAGTAAGCTTGTCGCCGGTCGATTTGTGCAAGTGATACACATTCTCTTCGACAAGGAAGTATTCACTTGAAGCGGGGTCGAGCGCAATAAAAATGTCTTCACCCGGGCGGTAGCCTGCATTCTCAATGGCCTGAAGGATAACCGTTACGGCTTCTTCGTTCGATTTGAGGTTAGGTGCAAAACCACCTTCATCGCCTACATTGGTTGAATAACCCTGCTTCTTGAGTACCGCCTTCAGGTTGTGAAACACTTCGGCACCCATTTTAATGGCATGGGTAAATGAGCTGGCCCCAATGGGCATGATCATAAATTCCTGGAAATCGATGGAATTATCGGCATGGGAACCACCATTGATAATATTCATCATGGGGATGGGAAGCACATTGGCATTTACCCCACCCACATAGCGAAAAAGAGGCTGGCCCGTTTCAATGGCAGCAGCCTGGGCTACAGCAAGAGAAACACCCAGAATGGCATTGGCACCAAGATTGCCTTTGTTGGGCGTGCCATCAAGTTCGAGCATGGTTTTGTCGATCAGGGCCTGATCGGTTACATAAAAGCCTTTCAGCTCGTTGTTCAGGGTGTTGTTTACGTTGCCAACAGCCTTCAAAACGCCTTTACCAAGGTAGTTAACCTTGTCGCCATCCCTGAGCTCAACGGCTTCGTGAACGCCGGTGGAGGCTCCTGAGGGCACCATTGCGCGGCCCATTACGCCATTTTCGGTAATCACTTCCACCTCAACAGTGGGGTTTCCCCTGGAGTCGAGGATTTGTCTTGCATGGATGTTTAAAAT
Source organism: Bacteroidales bacterium (assembly GCA_019429365.1). Lineage (GTDB taxonomy): Bacteria > Bacteroidota > Bacteroidia > Bacteroidales > UBA7960 > UBA7960. Next base: position 24,259 of record JAHYJD010000009.1, read on the forward strand.
TGCACTCATAATATTTTTATTAAAGTTTAGGGTCAGTAGAAAGGATAAAATTACAAAAAATCGGACCGTAAAAAAAGCAAAAGGATAAAGTGGCGCGGCCAACTTTATCCTTTAAGTGATTTATCCGGTCGCAAACATTGAATTATTTTTCAGTGTCTGCATCTTTGGTTTCTTCCGGTGTGGTTTGGTCTTCAGTAGCATCAGTTGCCTGTGCCTCGGGCTGAACTTGTACCTCTTCTGCTTTAGGTTCTTCTATCTTGGGTTCTTCAGCAGGTTTTTCTTCCTTTTCAGCCTTAGGGGCAGCTTGTTTTGCTACCGGAGCGTCGTCTTCCGTCTTTTTGCGACGGCCGGCACGCCTGGTCTTTTTAGCCTGATCGCCTTCGGCTTTCTTAAGCAGGTTGGGGTTGTAATCAACCAGCTCAATCATGCACATCTCGGCGCCATCGCCCATACGGAAGCCAGTTTTCAGAATCCGGGTATATCCGCCCGGACGGTCGGCAACTTTCTGTGCAACCTCGCGAAAAAGTTCGCTCACTGCATGTTTGTTTTCCAGGTAGCTGAATACCACGCGGCGCGAATGAGTGGAGTCATCCTTCGATTTGGTAATTAGCGGCTCAACATACACTTTCAAGGCTTTTGCCTTGGCAACGGTGGTATTGATGCGTTTATGGAGAATGAGGGAGGCAGCCATGTTTGAAAGCATAGCCTTGCGGTGTGCAGATTTCCTTCCCAGGTGATTGACTTTCTTTCTGTGTCTCATTTCAGTTATTCCTTATCTAATTTATATTTCGCAAGGTTCATTCCAAAGGTGAGGTTCTTCGACTTGATCAGTTCCTCGAGCTCAGTAAGCGATTTTTTGCCAAAGTTGCGGAACTTAAGCAAATCGTGCTTGTTGAGGGCAACCAGATCGGCAAGGGTTTCCACATCGGCAGCTTTCAAGCAATTGAGGGCACGGACGGAGAGGTCCATGTCAACAAGTTTTGTTTTAAGCAACTGACGCATATGCAGTGAGGTCTCGTCGAACTCTTCGCTGGCTGCTTTCTCTTCGGTGTCGAGGGTAATTTTCTCGTCGGAGAAAAGCATGAAATGAACGATCAGGATCTTGGCAGCTTCCTTCAGGGCATCTTTCGGTGTAATGGAGCCGTCGGTAAGAATATCCAGAACCAGTTTTTCGTAGTCGGTTTTTTGTTCCACGCGGTAGTCTTCCACCAAAAATGTAACATTTTTTACGGGGGTGAAAATGGAGTCAACTGCAATGGTGCCAATTATCGGGTTAAGCTGTTTGTTTTCCTCAGCAGAAACATATCCCCTGCCCTTTTCAATGGTAAATTCCATTGTAAGGTTCACGCTGGGTTCCATACTGCAAATCACCACCTCGGGGTTAAGTACTTGAAAATTAGAAAGCGAGGCGTTAAGATCGCCGGCAGTAAGGGCTTCCTTGCCGGAAACATTAATGGTAAACTTTTCGTTTTCCACCTCTTCTACCTGCCTTTTAAACCGGAGCTGCTTCAGGTTAAGAATGATTTCCGTTACATCTTCTACTACACCTTTAATGGTAGAGAACTCGTGATCAACGCCTTCAATTTTAACCGAGGTAATGGCAAATCCTTCCAGCGATGAGAGCAGAATCCTCCTGAGCGCATTGCCAATGGTAATACCATACCCGGGTTCCAGCGGACGGAATTCAAACTTGCCGAATCGTTCGTTCGATTCGAGCATGATCACTTTATCCGGTTTTTGAAAAGCTAAAATTGCCATTATTGTTGGTTTTTGATTAAAAAATGATTGATCATTACTTAGAGTAAAGTTCCACGATGAGCTGCTCCTTGATATTCTCGGGGATAGCTTCCCTTTCGGGCATGTTCAGGAATTTACCCTGCATGGTTTCCCTGTCCCACTCCAGCCAGCTGAAGCTGCTTGGACGGGCTGCAAGGGATTCAACAATAAATTCGAGGCTTTTCGACTTTTCACGAACGCCAACAATATCACCTGGTTTAACGGTAAACGATGGAATATTGGTAACCTCGCCGTTAACGGTAATATGACGGTGTCCTACCAGCTGACGGGCAGCGCGGCGCGAGGGAGCTATACCAAGACGGTATACTACGTTGTCCAGGCGTGCTTCGAGCAGTCCCAGCAGGTTTTCACCAGTAATACCTTTCATGCGAACGGCCTTTTTAAAGGTGTTGGAGAACTGACGCTCCAGCAAGCCGTAGGTATATTTGGCTTTTTGTTTTTCGAGAAGCTGAACACCGTATTCCGACATTTTCTTGCGCTTCTTCGATTGCCCGTGTTGTCCCGGGGGGTACTTCTTCTTTTCAAATGCCTTATCAGCGCCGAAGATGGGTTCGCCAAACTTACGGGCTACTTTTGTTTTGGGGCCTAAATATCTTGCCATGGGTTGTTTAAATCTTAATTTACAAACACGAAAAACAAATGGTTATACTCTCCTTCTCTTGGGCGGACGGCAGCCATTGTGCGGCAGCGGGGTCACGTCCATGATTTCCACCACCTCAATTCCTGAGGCGTGCAGGGTACGGATGGCCGACTCGCGTCCTGATCCGGGTCCTTTAACGAAAACCTTCACTTTGCGAAGACCAAGGTCGTATGCTACCTTGGCAGCATCGCCGGCAGCCATCTGACCAGCATAGGGTGTATTCTTTTTTGAACCTTTGAAACCCATTTTACCGGCCGACGACCAGGAGATAACCTGTCCGTTTTGGTTGGTCAGCGTAACGATAATATTGTTGAAAGAAGCGAAAATGTGGGCCTGTCCTGTAGGCTCAACCTTTACAACTCTTTTCTTGACGCTCCTGGCGCCTTTGGTTGTTTTTGCCATTGTTTTTAAACTGTTTTGCTCTGATCAAGGGGCACTTATGTACCCACTTCAAAAATTAATGGATTACTTAGTTGCTTTCTTCTTGTTCGCAACGGTTTTTTTCTTGCCCTTACGGGTACGGGCATTGTTCTTGGTTTTCTGCCCCCTGAGCGGTAGTCCGATACGGTGGCGAATACCACGGTAACAGCCAATGTCCATCAATCGCTTGATGTTCATTTGAACCTCTGAACGCAGCGAACCTTCTACCTTAAATTTTTCGTTGATAATGTTACGGATCGTGGTCAATTGATCGTCGTTCCATTGTTCAACCTTGATAGATTCGTCTACTCCGGCCTCAGCGAGGATCTGGGCGGCTGTGCTCCGGCCAATACCAAAAATGTAGGTAAGGCTGATTACGCCTCTTTTGTTTCTCGGAATGTCAACTCCAGCTATACGTGCCATATGATTTTACCTTGTTTAATTACAGACTTTTATCCCTGACGTTGCTTGAACTTGGGATTCTTTTTGTTAATGACGTAAATCCTCCCTTTCCTGCGAACGATCTTGCACTCGGGGCTTCTTTTCTTAACCGACACTCTGACTTTCATTTTTCAGTGTATTTGTGTGTGTTGTAAAATCTCTTACTTGTACCTAAATGTGATTCGACCTTTTGTAAGATCATAGGGCGACATTTCGACCTTTACCTTATCCCCTGGCAAAATTTTAATGTAATGCATGCGCATTTTGCCTGATATGTGGGCCGTGATTACGTGGCCGTTTTCGAGTTCAACCCTGAACATTGCATTGCCAAGGGATTCGATAACCACGCCGTCCTGCTGTATTGATGCCTGTTTTGCCATATAATCTTACCGAATAATGATTGAATTATTTTGGTTTTTCTTCAAAGCTTCCTCAATATACTGAAACGATGATAACACATCTGCTTTCCCTTTCCTGACGGCAATGGAATGCTCGAAATGGGCCGAGGGCTTGCGGTCGGAAGTTCGTATGGTCCAGCCATCGTTTTCCTGTACCACAAAACGTTGCCCCAGGTTGATCATTGGTTCAATCGCAATTACCAGACCTTCTTTCAGCTTCAGGCCTTTCCCTTTGGTTCCGAAATTCGGAACTTCGGGTGCTTCGTGCAGGTTGCGGCCCAAACCGTGGCCTACCAACTCGCGCACTACTGTAAAGCCTGCCTTCTCGGCATATTGCTGAATGGTGCCTGAAATATCGCCCAAAGAGTTCCCTTCAACAGCCTGCTCAATACCGAGCAAAAGGCTCGCATGGGTAACTTTCAACAGCCGCTTGAGCGTTTCACTGATTTCACCAATGGCAAATGTGTAGGCAGAGTCACCATAGAAACCATTTTTCAGCACCCCGCAATCGACCGACACAATGTCTCCTTCTTTTAATTCCTTTTTTGAAGGAAACCCGTGAACCACAACTTCGTTGGGCGAAATGCAAAGGGTATAAGGAAAACCGTGATACCCTTTAAAGCCAGGCGAAGCACCATGATCGCGAATAAACGTTTCGGCAACCTGGTCGAGGTGCTGGGTGGTGATGCCTGGCTTAATATGCCGGGCAACCTCTGCCAGCGTTTTAGCAACAAGCAAAGAACTTTCCCTAATTAATTCAATTTCTTCGTTAGTCTTGTAATGAACCATTACCGCAGCTTTTTAGCCAGTCATTCCCATCGATGAACGTCCCTTGATCCTACCGGACTTGGTAAGCCCATCGTAATGACGCATTAAGAGATGACTTTCGATCTGCTGCAATGTATCCAATACAACCCCTACCATAATAAGGAGCGAAGTACCGCCAAAGAACTGGGCAAACTGCCCGGTTACGCCCATCAGACTGACAAGTGCAGGCATGATGGCCACAAAGGCAAGGAACAACGATCCCGGAAGGGTGATTTTCGACATAACATTGTCGATAAATTCGGCAGTCTTCTTACCAGGTTTTACACCCGGGATAAAACCGCCATTCTTTTTCATGTCTTCTGCCATTTGGTTAGGATTAACGGTTATGGCAGTATAGAAATAGGTAAACAGAATGATCAGCACGGCAAAGGTGAAGTTGTACCAGAACCCTGTAAAGTTCGACATGGTGGCCGCAAAGCCTCCCAGCGACTCGGAGAATCCGGCAAGGGTAATGGGAATAAACATGATTGCCTGGGCAAAGATGATGGGCATTACACCAGCGGCATTCACCTTAAGCGGAATGTACTGACGCACACCGCCATACTGTTTGTTACCTACAATACGTTTTGCAAACTGAACGGGGATTCGCCGCGTGCCCTGAACCAGCATAATGCTGAGGACCACCACGGCCATTAATATAACAATCTCAATAAGGAACACTACAAGGCCACCACCTTCTGTTGAGCGTGCGATAAACTCGCCAAAGAGGGCAAAAGGCAGACGCGCAATGATTCCGATCATAATAATGATCGATATACCGTTTCCGATACCCTTATCAGTGATCCTTTCGCCCAGCCACATTACAAACATAGTACCTGCTATAAGAATGACCACCGAGGAGATCATAAAGAAGGTAGAGGGCGAAGTAGCAGCCGGATCGAATGGAGAAATAGCTTCGGGAGGAAGCTGGCCAATTAGGTTTGCCAAGTAAGCAGGAGCCTGAGCACCAGTGATAAGCACGGTGAGGTACCTGGTAATCTGGTTAATCTTTTTACGGCCGCTTTCACCTTCTTTCTGCAGGCGCTGGAAGTAAGGAACCGCTATCCCTAACAGCTGAATAACAATGGAGGCGCTAATATAAGGCATGATACCCAATGCGAAAATGGAGGCATTGGAAAAAGCACCGCCCGAAAACATATTCAGAAGACCCAGCAGACCCTCCTGGGTTTGCGCCTGAAGTTGATCCAACTGGGCAGGATCCACACCGGGCAACACAATAAACGAACCCAGGCGATAAATCAGAATAAAACCCAGGGTATTTATTATGCGGATGCGAAGGTCGTCGATCCTGTAAATATTCTGCAGCGTTTGGAAAAATCGTTTCATTACGGAGTATTAAATCGTGTTTACTTTTCCACCATTGGCTTCAATTGCTTTAACAGCAGTGGCCGTAAAAGCATGGGCAGTCACCTCAACTTTGGCAGTGAGTGTGCCGCGTCCTAAAACCTTAACCCGGTCTTTTTTTGATACCAGTCCGTTTTCAATCATTACATTAATGTCAATAACTTCCAGGCCTTTTTCTTCGGCAAGTTTCTGTATAACATCAATGTTAACACCGGCATACTCGACGCGGTTGGGGTTTTTGAAACCAAATTTGGGGAGACGCCTCACCAACGGCATCTGCCCGCCTTCGAAACCACCCTTGCGGCTGTAACCCGAACGTGACTGGGCGCCTTTATGACCCCTTGTGGAAGTTCCGCCTCTGCCAGATCCTTCTCCGCGACCAATACGCTTGCTGGTTTTAACGGAACCTTTTGCTGGTTTAAGTTTGCTTAAATCCATTGTATAGTGCAAATTAAAAATTATTGAACAAAACCAAATTATTCACTCACTTCTTCTACAAGGAGCAAGTGCTTTACTGCATTGATCATGCCTAATACCTGCGGGCTGCCTTCCACCACAGTGGGCCTGTTGAGCTTGCGCAATCCAAGGGCGATCAATGTCCTTTTCTGACGTTCGGGCCGGCCAATGCCGCTCTTTACCTGAACAATTTTGTATTTTTTCATCTATCAGTGTTTTTCAGATTACTGGTAATGATTGCCAGGCTCCTTTAGGAAGCCCTGCAACGTTTAACCTCTAAAGACTTTCTCGACCTCAATACCACGCTGCTGAGCTACTGTGAAAGGGTCCCTGAGCTTGGTAAGGGCATCGATAGTAGCCTTAACAACGCTGTGGGGGTTTGATGAACCTTTCGACTTGGCAAGCACGTCGGTAACACCAACGCTTTCGAGCACGGCGCGCATAGCACCACCGGCAATAACACCGGTACCGTGCGAGGCAGGTTTAATAAGGACGAGGGCCCCGCTGTATTTACCCTCCTGGGTGTGCGGAATAGTGCCTTTGTGCACAGGAACCTTTATCAGATGCTTCTTGGCATCGTCAATGCCTTTGCTGATAGCGGTGGTTACTTCCTTGGCTTTGCCAAGACCATAACCCACAACGCCATTCTCGTTGCCAACCACTACAATAGCAGAAAAGCTGAAGGTCCGGCCACCCTTGGTTACCTTGGTAACACGCTGAATGCTAACGAGCCTGTCTTTGAATTCGATTTCGCTTGACTTTACTTTCTTTATATTCGCGTTTGTCATGTTCTTAGAATTTTAAACCGCCTTCGCGGGCGCCTTCTGCCAATGATTTTACTCGTCCGTGATACAAATAACCGTTACGGTCGAAAACAACCTTTTCGATACCAGCTTCTTTTGCCTTGCCAGCAAGCAATTTGCCCACTTCCTTGGCAGTTTCTGTTTTGGTCATTTTCTTTTCGGCCAGCTCTTTCGAAATGGAGGAAGCTGACACCAGGGTACGGCCTTCCAGGTCGTTGATTACCTGGGCATAAATGGCCTTATTGCTACGAAATACCGTCAGACGCGGACGCTCGGTAGTGCCATGCACTCTCTTGCGAATGCGGTATTTTATCTTTGTCCTTCTATTAAGTTTCTTAGTTGTTGCCATCCTGATAAGGAATTAAAAAATTTACAAAAATTACTTAGCACCGGCTGCCTTACCAGCTTTACGACGAAGAACCTCGCCCTGGAAGCGAATACCTTTACCTTTGTAAGGCTCGGGCTTGCGCAAGGAACGAATCTTGGCCGCTACCTGTCCGATAAGCTGCTTGTCGTGCGATTCGAGAATAATGGTGGGGTTCTTACCCCTTTCAGTAATAGTTTGCAGTTTAATCTCCTGAGGCAACTCAAAGAAGATATTGTGCGAATAACCCAGCGAGAGTTCGAGCAGGTTGCCTTCATTTGAGGCTTTGTAACCAACACCAACTAACTCCTGAACTATTTTATAACCTTCGGATACGCCAATAACCATGTTGTGGATGAGCGAGCGGTAAAGGCCATGAAGGGCCTTATGCCTTTTCTGTTCCGATGGACGTTCTACATGCAAGGTGCCGTCTTCAATTTTGACCTTGATATCCTGGTCAACGGCTTGTTTCAATTCGCCTTTAGGGCCTTTCACAGTCACGACATTGTTGTCGGAAACATGAACAGTTACGCCGGCAGGCAGACTAATGGGCAATTTTCCTATTCTTGACATTTTTTCCCCTCCTTTAGCTTACGTAACAAATTACTTCACCGCCAACGTTTAGTACGCGGGCTTCTTTATCAGTGATCAAACCATTGGAAGTGGAAATAATGGCTATGCCAAGACCATTGAGTACGCGGGGCAGTTCGTCGGCGCTGCAATATTTACGCAAACCAGGCTTACTGATCCTGGTAATTTCGTTAATAGCAGCCACCTTGGTTACCGGGTGGTATTTCAAAGCGATTTTGATCATAGCAGGCATTTTGTCATCCTCAAATTTATAATTAAGGATATAGCCTTTTTCAAAAAGAATTTTTGTGATCCCCTTCTTGAGATTCGATGCAGGAATTTCTACAATCCTGTGATTGGCCTTCACGGCATTCCTTATTCTTGTCAGATAATCTGCAATTGGATCGGTTACCATTGTGTTTTATTAAAAGTTGTGTTAAAAAATTACTACCAGCTGGCTTTAGTAACGCCGGGAATGAGGCCGTTGTTTGCCATTTCGCGGAAGTTGATACGGCTGATTCCAAACTGGCGCATATAGCCTTTTGGACGTCCGGTAAGCTTACAGCGATTGTGCAGGCGCACGGGCGATGCATTCTTAGGAAGTTTTTGCAAGGCTTCGTAATCGCCCTGGGCTTTCAGTTCGGCCCTTTTTGCAGCGTACTTTGCAACCAGTTTTGCTCTTTTAAGCTCGCGGGCTTTGATTGACTCTTTTGCCATTATTCAATTTTATTTTTTGAGGTTCTTGAATGGAACACCGAATTCGCGAAGCAAAGCAAAGGCTTCCTTGTCGGTTTTGGCACTGGTCACAAAAGTAATGTCCATACCGCCGATACGGTTAACCTTATCGATGTTGATTTCGGGGAAAATGATCTGCTCAGGCACGCCCAGGGTAAAATTACCACGGCCGTCGAAACCTTTTTCATTAATCCCTTTAAAGTCGCGAATTCGCGGGAGTGATACCGAAATTAACCTGTCGAGAAATTCGTACATACGCTCTCCACGAAGGGTCACGCGCACGCCAATGGGCATCCCTCTTCTGAGTTTGAAGTTAGATATGTCTTTCTTCGATTTGGTTGGAACGGCTTTCTGGCCAGAGATCTGGGTCATTTCTTCCAGGGCGGCTTCAATGATCTTCTTATCGGTGATGGCATCGCCAACGCCTTGGTTAAGGCTGATCTTGAGCAACCTGGGAGCTTGCATCTGGCTCTTATACTGGAATTCCTGCATCAGCGCAGGAATAATTTCCTCTGTATACTTCTGCTTAAGTCTAGGATTATAGCTCATTACTTAATTACCTCCCCTGTCTTTTTGGAATAACGAACCAGTTTGCCTTTCTCATCGCGTTTGCGACCGATACGGGTGGCGTTGCCTTTACCGTCGATCAGCATAAGGTTTGAGAGGTGTATGGGGGCTTCTTTCTTAACGATACCGCCCTGGGGGTTGGCTGCGTTGGGCTTGGTATGCTTCGACACCATATTAACGCCCTCTACCAGCGCCCTTAATTTTTCGGGATACACCGCAAGCACCTTGCCTTCAGAACCTTTTTCGTTCCCGGCAATGATCTTAACGGAATCTCCTTTTTTTATGTGTAATTTGGCTTGCATAGCTCAGGTTAATTTTGCATTAAAGCACTTCAGGTGCCAAAGAAACAATTTTCATAAATTGCTTTTCGCGCAATTCGCGTGCCACGGGCCCGAAAATACGGGTTCCGCGCATCTCTTCGTTTGCAGTCAAAAGCACAACGGCGTTGTCGTCAAAGCGGATATAGCTGCCATCGGCGCGACGCACATGCTTTTTTGTGCGCACTACCACAGCTTTCGATACGGTGCCTTTCTTTACGTTGCCCGAAGGGATGGCATCCTTAACAGTGACGATAATCTTATCGCCAATGCCGGCATACCTGCGACGGGTTCCGCCAAGAACACGGATACAGAGTACTTCTTTGGCACCACTGTTGTCCGCTACCGCTAGTCTGGATTCTTGTTGTATCATAATTACTTCGCTCTTTCAAGTATTTCCACTAATCTCCAACATTTATTCTTGCTCAGGGGACGGGTTTCCATGATGCGCACGGTGTCACCGATATTGCTATCATTCTTTTCGTCGTGAGCCATGAAACGGGAAGAACGCTTGACAAATTTCCCGTATTTGGGGTGTTTTACCCTGCGCTGAACCTCAACTACGATGGATTTTTCCATCTTGTTGCTCACCACAATGCCCGTTCTTTCTTTTCTGGGTGTTCTGGTTTCCATTGTTAAAAATTACTTTTGTTTTAGTTCTTCTGTTTCCCTTAGGTTGAGTTCTGTCATGATCCGGGCAATGGTCTTGCGATATACCTGGATCTTGAGCGGATTTTCGAGGGGAGAAACTGCATGGTTCATTTTGAGTTTCCGCAGTTGTTTTCTTTCCTCTACCAAACGCTCTTTGAGCTCACTGGTTGACATTTCACGTATTACGTTAGCCTTCATTTTTGTGCGTGAATTTTAAATTTTGCCAGCTTAACAACTCCCGATCTTTTCCGGGAGGACTTTATTGGGAGAACATTCCAGACAGGTAACGGCTGTGTTGGTTTTGGTTCCCTGCAAAAAGGCTGCAAAGTTACAAAATTATTTCTGAATAAAAAACCTTATTATTCAACATAATCCCTTCTTACCACAAATTTGGTAAGAATGGGTAGTTTTTGTGATCCCAGGCGCATGGCTTCCTTGGCAGTTTCGAGGGTAACACCCTCTGCTTCAAAGAGTATGCGGCCGGGAGTAACGCGTGCCACAAAGTATTCGGGGGCACCTTTACCTTTACCCATACGAACTTCGGCGGGTTTTTTGGTAACGGGCTTATCGGGGAACACCCTGATCCACAGCTGACCTTCACGTTTCATAAAACGGGTAATGGCCTGGCGGGCGGCTTCGATCTGACGGCCGGTAAGCCAGCAGCTATCGAGTGCCTTTATGCCAAACGAACCGAAAGAAAGTTCGGCACCACGCTTGGTGTTGCCTTTCATGCGGCCTTTCTGCTGTTTCCTGAATTTGGTTTTCTTTGGCTGTAACATTATTCAACAGTTTTTCTTTTCGACAAATCAAATATTACCTTTTGTTTTTCGGACGGCCTCTGAAACGGCCACCACCACCAACGCCGGCCGGAGCGGGTCTTCCTTTTGAAGGCTCCTCGGTGAAGGGGGTTAGATCGCGCTTGCCATACACTTCTCCTTTGCAAATCCAAACCTTAATACCAATGCGACCGTAAGTGGTGTGCGCTTCGGCAGTGGCATAGTCGATATCTGCACGAAGGGTGTGCAACGGAATGCGACCTTCTTTATAGGTTTCTGTGCGGGCCATTTCGGCCCCACCCAAACGACCACCAACAGTGATCTTGATACCTTCGGCGCCAAGACGCATGGTAGAGGCAATAGAGGTTTTAACAGCACGGCGGAAAGAAATACGGCCTTCGATCTGCTTGGCCACAGTGGTGGCTACCAGGAAAGCATCCAACTCGGGGCGCTTGATTTCGCTGATGTTGATCTGCACCTCTTTCTGGGTGATATTCTTTAATTCTTCCTTGAGCTTGTCAACTTCCTGACCACCTTTCCCAATGATGATACCGGGGCGGGCAGTGTTTATGGTAACGGTAATAAGCTTTAATGTACGTTCGATAATGATCTTGGAAACGCTGGCCTTGGTGAGGCGGGCGTTGAGGTACTTACGGATCTTTTCGTCTTCTACGAGTTTGGCCTCGTACTTGCGGCCACCATACCAGTTAGAATCCCATCCTTTGATGATACCAAGCCTAAGACCGATCGGATTTGTTTTTTGTCCCATCTGAAAAAGATTTAATCGTTTTTAATTTTACTATCAACAAAAATGGTTACATGGTTGGATCTTTTACGAATCCGGTGAGCACGGCCTTGGGGTGCGGGGCGCAAACGCTTGAGCGAACGGCCACCATCCACATTTATACTCTTAACGTAAAGGTTGCTTTCTTCAATCCTCACGCCTTCATTTTTGCTTTGCCAGTTTGCGATGGCCGACAACAGGAGCTTTTCGAGCCTGTCGGAGGCATCTTGTTTAGAATACTTAAGTATTCCAAGGGCTTTATTGACTTCTTTACCCCTAATCATGTCGGCTACCAGGCGCATTTTCCTGGGCGAGGTGGGGCAATTCCGGAGGCTGGCAAAATACTGAGTTTTCTTCTCTTCCTTGAGTTTCTCAGCCCTTAAGTGTTTTCTTAATCCCATTTTAAGATGAAATTTTTATTTTTTTGCTTTGTCTTTTTTACCTGCATGACCGCGAAAAATGCGGGTGGGTGCAAATTCGCCCAGCTTATGTCCTACCATATTTTCGGTAATATAAACGGGGATGAATTTATTGCCATTATGAACGGCAACAGTCTGACCTACAAACTCAGGTGAGATCATCGAGGCCCTGGACCAGGTTTTAACAACAGATTTTTTGTTGCTGGCTGCCATGGCAAGGATTTTCTTCTCAAGCTTGACGCTAATAAAAGGTCCTTTTTTTAGTGAACGGCTCATATCAATAGTTTTTTCCTGTTACAACTGATTATTTCTTCCTTCTTTCCACGATAAGCCTGCTGGATATTTTCTTCCTGTTGCGGGTTTTGTAACCTTTTGCAGGCAGGCCTTTCCGGCTACGTGGGTGTCCGCCTGAAGCACGGCCTTCACCACCACCCATGGGGTGATCAACCGGGTTCATGGCTACACCGCGGGTACGGGGACGACGGCCCAGCCAGCGGCTGCGACCTGCCTTGCCCGATACTTCGTGCATATGGTCGGGGTTGGAAGTGCTTCCTATGGTGGCGCGGCAGGTAACAAGTACCATGCGTGCTTCGCCCGAGGGAAGCTTCAGGATGGCATACTTGCCTTCCCTTGACATGAGCTGCGCATAGGTGCCGGCGCTGCGGGCCATCCTGCCACCCTGTCCAGGGTTAATCTCAATATTATGAATGATGCTACCCAGTGGCACATCGCGCAGGAAAAGGGTGTTGCCGATATCGGGTGTAGCTTTTTCGCCCGACATAACGGTTTGACCAACCTTAAGCCCGTTAGGGGCAACGATATACCTTTTTTCGCCATCGGCATAAAAAAGAAGGGCAATGCGGGCCGAACGGTTCGGATCGTATTCGATCGAATTCACCACGGCGGGGATGCCATCCTTCTCGCGCTTGAAGTCAATCACGCGGTAACGTCTTTTATGCCCACCGCCAAGGTAGCGCATGGTCATTTTTCCAGAGTTATTCCTGCCTCCTGATTTGTGTTTACCAACCACCAGGCTCTTCTCAGGAGCGGAGGCAGTTATTTCTTCAAACGCGCTAATTACTTTATTGCGCTGTCCGGGCGTGGTTGGTTTAAATTTTCTTAAAGCCATTTATCCTTAAATATTGCTGTAAAAATCAATGGTTTGACCTTCGGCCAGGGTAATAATGGCCTTCTTAAAACTATTTTTCCTGCCGCTCTGGAGGCCGGTCTTGGTAAAGCGGGTCTTGCGCTTACCAAGGTAAACCATGGTATTGACAGTGGCTACCTCCACATCGTACATTTCTTGTACAGCGTGCTTTATTTGAGCTTTAGAGGCGCGTTTATCAACAACAAACCCGAAGCGGGCGGGAAATTTTTCAGTTACCGCGGTCATTTTCTCGGTAATCAGAGGCTTAATCAAAACTTCCATGTTTGTCTATAATTTAGGGGTCGATCTTTTTCCAACCCGTTACATTGTTTTTCTAGTCCAGCAAAATGTTTTCAACTTCGGGCAGTGAGTTTTCCAAAATAAGCAAATGGTCGGCATTGAGAATCATGTAAGTGTTGAGTTCTGATGCCAGGGCAACTTTTGCTTTGGGAATGTTGCGCGAAGAAAGTACAATGGTGCGATCCACTTCGGGAATTACCAGCAAGGACTTTTTCCCTTCGAGATTGAATTTCTTCAGTACTTCGAGGTAATTCTTGGTTTTGGGCTCTTCAAACTGGAAAGGCTCAAGCACCATAATATTGTTGTCTTTTGCTTTGTAGGTAAGGGCCGACTTGCGGGCCAGCCTTTTAACTTTTTTGTTAATCTTAAAGGAATAGTCGCGGGGCTCGGGGCCAAAAATGCGGCCACCGCCACGAAAAATCGGCGATTTAATATCGCCTTTACGTGAGCCACCGGTACCTTTTTGGCGGTGCAGTTTACGGGTACTACCCATTACTTCGCTTCTTCCTTTGGTTTTGTGGGTACCCTGGCGCTGGTTGGCCATGTATTGCTTCACATCCAGATAGATGGCGTGGTCGTTGGGCTCAATGGCAAAAATACTGTCGTTCAGCACCACAGTTCTGGCGGTTTTGCTTCCGTCAATGTTATATACTGTTAACTCCATCTTTCAAGAATTAAATATGATCCATTAGGTCCTGGTACAGAACCTTTAACAACAACTAAGTTCTTTTCGGGAATAAGTTTCATGATCTGCAGGTTGATCATTTTAACCCGATCTCCGCCCATACGGCCGGCCATGCGCATACCCTTGAAAACCCTTGAGGGCCATGAGCTTGCTCCAATAGAACCTGGCGCCCTGAGGCGGTTGTGCTGACCGTGGGTAGCCTGGCCAACACCGGCAAAACCATGACGTTTCACAACGCCCTGGAAGCCTTTACCTTTAGATGTACCTACCACATCAATGTATTCTCCCTCGATAAAAATTTCAACCGTGAGTACATCACCAAATTTCTTCTGGTGGCCTTTCTCGAAACGGGAAAATTCAGCAATGTGTTTTTTGGGAGTGGTGCCGGCTTTGGCAAAATGGCCTTTCATAGCCTTGGTCGTCTGCTTTTCCTTCTTCTCATCGAAGGCAAGCTGAATGGCTTCGTAGCCATCCGTTTCCTGCGTCTTGACCTGAGTCACAATGCAGGGACCAGCCTCTATTACCGTGCATGGGACATTCTTCCCAGAGGCATCGAATATGCTGGTCATTCCAATCTTCTTTCCAATTAATCCTGACATTTTTCAGATTTTTCTGCTCTTTCAGCAATAGTTTAAAAATGTTACACTTTAATTTCTACTTCCACGCCGCTGGGCAGCTCAAGCTTCATGAGCGCATCAACAGTTTTGGATGAAGACGAGTAGATATCCAGCAGGCGCTTGTAAGAGCAAAGCTGGAACTGTTCTCTTGACTTTTTGTTTACGAATGTGGAACGCAAAACTGTAAAGATCTTCTTGTTGGTTGGCAATGGAATAGGACCATTAACAACTGCACCGGTTGATTTTACGGTTTTTACGATCTTCTCGGCTGACTTGTCAACCAGGTTGTAATCGTAAGACTTTAATTTAATTCTGATTCTCTGACTCACGGTTTAATTTATTTTGAATTAAACGATTATGCTTTTACACCAAACAATTTAAAAATTACATCATCAGCAATATTCTTGGGGGTTTCCTCGTAATGCGAAAACTCCATGGTTGAGGTGGCCCTGCCGCTGGTAAGGGTACGCAGCGAGGTCACATAACCAAACATTTCTGAAAGGGGCACCTGGGCGTCTACCACCTGGAGGTTTGCCCTGGACGAAATACCTTTAAGATGTCCCCTGCGACGGTTAATATCGCCCACCACGTCGCCCACATATTCGTCGGGAGTAACCACTTCGAGCTTCATAATGGGTTCGAGAAGTAAGCTTCCGGCTTTTTTGCAGGCTGTTTTGTAGCCTATCTTGGCAGCCAGTTCGAACGAAAGCGAATCGGAATCGACCGGGTGGTATGAACCATCAATAAGTCGAACCTTCAGGCTGTCGAGCGGGTATCCGGCCAGTACACCATTTTGCATGGCCATGCGGAAGCCTTTTTCTACCGAGGGGATATATTCGCGCGGAATATTTCCGCCTTTCACTTCATCAATAAACTGCAAACCGGTAAGGCCTTCGTCGGCTGGGCTGATTTCGAAAACAATATCAGCAAATTTACCACGGCCACCAGTTTGTTTCTTGTATACCTCTCGATGATGAACCGTTTTGGTTATGGCTTCTTTGTATGCTACCTGGGGTGCGCCCTGGTTGCATTCTACTTTAAATTCACGTTTTAGCCTGTCGACCAGTATTTCCAGGTGCAATTCGCCCATGCCACTAATAACGGTCTGTCCGCTGTCAGCATCGACCTTAACCTTAAAGGTGGGATCTTCTTCGGCCAATTTTCCAAGGGCCATGCTAAGCTTATCAACATCAGCCTGGGTTCTGGGTTCCACAGCCACCGCAATTACCGGGTCGGGGAACGTCATTGATTCGAGCAGCACGGGGTGCTTCTCATCACAAAGGGTGTCGCCGGTATGAATTTCTTTAAATCCAACGGCGGCGCCAATATCGCCTGCTTCAATGCGCTCAATGGGGTTTTGCTTATTGGCATGCATCTGCAGTATGCGTGAGATGCGTTCCTTTTTACCAGTGGAGGCATTCAGCACATAAGAACCCGACTCGAGGGTACCACTGTAAACCCTGAAAAAACAAAGCCGGCCCACGTATGGGTCGGTAGCGATTTTGAAGGCCAAAGCGGCAAAGGGCTCTTTAGCGTCAGGATGGCGAAGTTCTTCTTTTTCGGTTTTGGGGTTTATACCGGCCACGGCATCAATCTCGAGGGGTGAAGGAAGAAATTTAGCCACTGAATCGAGCAGCAACTGAACTCCCTTATTCTTAAATGAAGATCCGCAAAGCACCGGACTGATCTTAAGGTCGATGGTCGCCTTACGAATAATGGCAATCATCTCCTCTTCCGAAATGCTGTTGGGGTCTTCCATAAACTTTTCGAGCATCTCCTCGCTTTCCTCAGCACAGCCTTCAATAAGCTGCAGGCGCAAATCTTTAACCGTTTCGCGCATATCATCCGGAACGGGTACTTCGTTAAAAATCATACCCAGCGATTGCTCTTCCCATTCGTAGGCTTTGCCTGTAATCAGGTCGACTACGCCCCTGAAGTTCTCTTCAGATCCAATGGGGATTTGCACCGGCACGGCATTCATGCCCAGGCGTTCCTTAATCTTAGAAACAACACTAAAAAAATCGGCGCCGGCACGGTCCATCTTGTTGATGAAACTTATGCGAGGCACCTTATATTTATCGGCCTGACGCCAAACCGTTTCCGATTGGGGCTCCACACCACCTACGGCACAAAACAGGGCAATGGCCCCATCGAGTACCCGCAGGCTACGCTCTACCTCAACGGTAAAGTCAACGTGGCCAGGTGTATCAATAATATTGATTTTATATTGGTTATCCCTGTAATTCCAGAAGGTAGTAGTTGCCGCAGAGCTAATGGTAATGCCACGCTCCTGCTCCTGGACCATCCAATCCATGGTAGCAGCACCGTCATGCACTTCGCCCAAACGGTAGTTCACGCCGGTATAGAACAAAATGCGCTCGGTGGTGGTAGTTTTACCAGCATCGATGTGCGCCATAATGCCTATATTGCGTGTATATCTTAAATCTCTGGCCATTTATTCAGTAGGGATATCAAAATTCTTAGAAACGGAAATGCGAGAAGGCCTTGTTGGCATCAGCCATACGGTGGGTATCTTCTTTACGTTTGAAAGCAGCGCCTTCTTCTTTAAATGCGGCGACGATCTCACCGGCAAGTTTTCCTGCCATTCCTTTTTCATTACGCTTACGCGAAAAGTTGATCAGGTGCTTCATGCCGATCGACATTTTGCGCTCGGGGCGAATCTCTGAAGGAATCTGGAAAGTTGCACCACCAATACGGCGGCTGCGAACTTCTACATTGGGTGTTACATTGGCAAGAGCCTTTTTGAACACTTCCAGACCATCTTCTTTGGTCTTTGCAGAAACGATTTCGATGGCATCATAAAATATATTGTATGCCAAATTTTTCTTGCCCCTCAGCATCAGGTTGTTTACGAAGCGTGTTACCAGCACGTCGTTAAACTTCGGATCTGGGAGCAGGATTCTTTTCTTCGGTCTTGATTTTCTCATTGTATCGTGAAAATTAAAGCTTGGTCTTTTTCAAAGATTACTTCTTGGCCTTAGGCCTTTTGGTTCCGTACTTCGACCTGCGCTGGTTACGGCCGTTCACGCCGCTGGTATCCAGGGCACCACGAATGATGTGATACCTTACGCCGGGAAGGTCTTTTACCCTGCCACCGCGGATCAGCACGATGCTGTGCTCCTGCAGGTTGTGGCCTTCACCAGGAATATAAGCGTTCACTTCTTTGCCGTTGGTAAGCCTTACCCTGGCAACTTTTCGCATGGCCGAGTTGGGCTTCTTGGGGGTGGTGGTATAAACCCTTACACATACTCCGCGACGCTGGGGACATGAATCCAAAGCGGGTGACTTACTCTTGTAAGTAACCTTTTGGCGTCCTTTACGAACCAATTGTTGTATTGTTGGCATACTGCAATTTAATTTGTAAAAACTTCGTTTTTATTTATTTAAAGTCAATCCTCTCTATTTTTGGGAGTGCAAAGGTAAGCGTTTATTTTTGAAAACCAATATGGTTTCACAAAAAATTCTTCCTGCATTCCCTTAAAGCTTGAAAGTCCCCGCGATCTCTATTGAGGTCAAAACTCAGAAGTGTGCTGTAACTCAACTACATCGATCTCCCTTATTTGGGGGGCACAAAGATAGGAAAGTTTTTACAAAAATGCACGCTTTTTTTTATATATCCTGGCAAGTAAAAAAACACCAAAAAGCAATTGAGGGTGGCCGCTCCAAAAGAAGCAACCACCCTCAGAATTTCTCACCCTCACGTCTTCACATCCTCCCACCCTCAAACCCTCACATTTCCTTCCATTCTCTCACTCTCTTAAGTCTCTCAAGTCTCATTAAAACCTGTACGCCGCCCGCTCCATATCGCGCAGGTTACGAAACTTGCGTGGGGGGTCAAGATGTTTCTCCAGGAACTTGTAAATCTTAAAGCGAATCTCCCGGCCCTGGCTATGGTCCATGCGGTCAAAGCTGTGACCGCCCGGAATATCTTCAAAAATCTCGTATTCAAAGCGTTTGTTTTCTGCTTTCAGGGCGTTGATAAGGTTCACAACCTCAAGGTAATGTACATCCTCATCAATGGTGTTAGTATGGATAAGCAACGGAACCTGCAGTTTGCCGGCATGGGCCACGGGCGAGCGGCGGCGGTACTCTTCCATATTCTGGTCTATACGCTGCCCTATGTGATAAGGTGCCGAAAAGAAATCTTCGTAATTGGGCCGTTTGTAACCAATACGAAAAATCAGGTCGCTCACCGGCACCCCTGCAAACACGCACTTGTAATCGCGGGGGCGTTCAAAAGCATTCATAAGTGAAATCATGCCACCATGGCTCCAGCCCATAAGCCCAACCCTGTTCTTATCTACAATCGGGTAGTTGTCGATCATGTATTGGCGGCTTACATCGGTGTCGTTATTTTCGAGGCCGCCATAGTCGATCAGCTCGTAATGCCCGCGACCATATCCGGTGCTTCCACGGTATTCGGGAGCTACTACTATATATTGTTGTGCTACCAGTTCGCGAATGATGTGCGTGTAATAGGTATTGAAGTCGCTGTGCACCCCGCCATGCGGAAGCACTATCAACGGGTATTTCCTGTCAGGGTCAATATCCTTTGGAATAAACACATACGACCAGAACTTAATGGGGTTTACTTCGGGCAAGGTGGTGCCACTGCCCTGACGAGCAGGAGGCGGACCAGCCATAAACACCTTGTCGATAAAGGCCACATCGCCCACGCGGTCGTACCAGCGCACGTCGTCGATGGTTTTTTCGAGCACATCAAGGCGATGCCGCAGGTTGCGAAACTCATTCATTAAGGCTTCCTGACTTTTCATCAGGTCTTCGTTGGTGACCTGCCCCTGGGTATTCACCGAAAAGCCCATAACCATCAGGAGCACAATAAAATAATATTTAGCAAAAGTTTTGTTAAACATGTTGAAGAGGTTTTGTTAGTTGATAATTGGGTTGTAAATATAGGAAGGTTTTTGTGCAAAAAAAAACTCGAAATGAGATCAATGTTCTATCCGGCCTATGGGTCAATTTTGCCTATCTTTGCATCTTGCCTGAAAAAACCATACAGGAATTTATGACCGATTTTCTAAACGAATTAAACGAACCGCAACAGGAAGCGGTAAAAGCCACTGAAGGCCCGGTAATGGTAATTGCAGGAGCCGGCAGCGGAAAGACGCGCGTACTCACCTATCGCATTGCATATTTGCTCAGTTTGGGCATTGAACCTTTCAATATTCTTTCACTGACTTTTACTAACAAGGCGGCCCGCGAAATGAAAGAGCGCATTGCCCAGCTGGTGGGCCCTTCTAAGGCAAAAAGCCTGTGGATGGGAACCTTTCACAGCATTTTTGCCCGCATTCTGAGGGTCGAATCTGACAAACTGGGGTTCCCTGCAAATTTCACCATTTACGATACCGACGACAGCAAGCGCCTGATCAAGAACATAATAAAGGAACAAAACCTCGACGACAAGACCTATAATCCGGGCTATGTGCTGAGCCGCATATCGAACGCCAAGAACAACCTGATCGGCCCAATCGACTACAACGAGGATTTCGAAATACAGTCGGCCGACACTGCTGCCCGAAAACCAAAGTTGGGACTGCTTTACAGCATTTACCAGCAACGCCTGCGCAAGGCTTCGGCCATGGATTTCGACGACCTGCTGTTCAACACCAACGTGCTGCTGCGCGACTTCCCCGATGTACTATATAAATACCAGCAGAAGTTCACCTACATTTTGGTGGACGAATACCAGGACACCAACTTTTCGCAATACCTTATAGTAAAGAAGCTGGCTGCCAACAATGAAAACCTTTGCGTGGTGGGCGATGATGCCCAGAGCATTTATGCATTTCGCGGGGCCAACATCGCCAATATCCTCAACTTCAAAAAAGATTACCCTGATTACAAACTTTATAAGCTGGAGCAAAACTACCGTTCCACCCAAAACATTGTAAACGCGGCCAACAGCGCCATTGCCCACAACAAGGATCAGATATTTAAAAAAGTATGGACCCAGAATGAGCAAGGCGAAAAAGTTAAGATTTACAAAGCCGCCAATGAGGCCGACGAAGCCAGCTGGATTGCAGGCCGCATTTTCGAATGGCGGGCCCAGCAACAGCTTCCCAACAGCGCCTTCGCCATACTGTATCGCACCAATGCCCAGTCGCGCGCCCTGGAGGAAGCCCTAAGGCGCCTGAACGTCCCTTACCGGATTTTTGGCGGGGTGTCGTTCTACCAACGCAAGGAAGTAAAGGATGTGCTGGCCTACTTCAGGCTCATCATCAACCCCCAGGACGAGGAGGCTTTCAGCCGCATCATAAATTTCCCCGCAAGGGGTATTGGCGACACCACCCTGAATAAGCTGCGGGTGGCCGCCGAAGAGAAAGGTATCTCACTTTGGGAGGCAGCCCTCAATGCTCCTGCACTGCAACTGGGTTTCAATGCCGGCACGCTGAACCGCCTGCAGGAGTTCACCCTGATGATCAAAGGCCTGGGCACCCAGCTATTCAAGTATAACGCCTTTGAGTTGGGCGAAAAGATTGTAAACCAATCGGGGATCCGCAAATTCTATTTCGAGGATGACTCGCCCGAGAGCATCAACCGCAAAGAAAATATTGAAGAATTGCTCAGCGGCCTCAAAGATTTTGTAATGGCCCCCACCGAGGAGGGTGAAGAGAACACTTTCCGCACCCTTGATGAGTTTATGCAGGACATTGCCCTGCTTACCGATGCCGACACCAAGACCAGCGGGCCCGAAGATACCAACAAGGTGTCGCTCATGACTATACATGCAGCCAAAGGGCTGGAGTTTCCATTTGTATTTATTGGAGGGGTAGAAGAAAACCTGTTCCCCTCGCAGCTGTCCATTGGCAGCCGTGCCGAGCTGGAAGAAGAGCGCCGCCTGTTTTATGTGGCCCTGACCCGCGCCATGCAACAGGCCACCATCACCTGGGCAGAAACACGCTTCCGCTACGGCAATTTCAACTTTTGCGAACCCAGCCGGTTTATCGACGAGCTGAAGCCTGAATTCATTGACTATCTGCCTGGAGCAAAACAAAAAAAGTCGCAGCAAGCCAAACAGGAGAGTTTCAGCGAAAGCTTCAAAAACTTCCGAAAAGTTTCAGAAGCCACCAGCCAGCCAGCCCAATCTGCCCCTGCTGCAGCCGCCGCAGATGGAGACTTTGTGATCCTCACCGGCGCACAACTGATGCCCGACATGAAAGTGCAGCACCAGCGCTTCGGCACAGGAACGGTTGCAGAAGTGGAGGGCGGCGGCCCCGATGCCAAAGCCACCGTGGTCTTTGCCAACTTCGGGAAAAAACAATTGCTGCTGAAGTTTGCCAGGCTGAAGATTGTGGGATAACCTTACTTTTTTAAGGGTTTTTGACGAGTGCCCCTGATGTTAAGAATTTCAATAACTTTCTTTCTTGGCCTTACTCTGTATGTAACTAAGATCAGCCTGTTCATTGGGCCGCGAAATACATTTTTTCGGCTTGTAGACGGCTGAAGTAATTGTGGGTTTTTCTGCAAAAGGTGAATGAATTTGCGGGTTTCAATAAGGAAATTTCGAATCTCCCTGTCAGTCCATTCCTCTTTTAAATAATCAACTATCCGATCGTAACCTTTTTCAGCCCGGGTGGTCCAGATTACTTCGAATCCCATTGCTTGTATTTTGATAATACTTCCTCTGTAGTTTTTGTTTCTCCCCTATCGGCCTGCGAAAGGCCTTCTTCTATCTCAGCCCTTTCTTCTTCACTTATTTCATCCCACCAATCTGTTGCCGGAACTTGGGAAGCCAACAAAACCCTGACCGCTTCTAAAACATTCACGTCATCAATGTTTTCGATTAATCGGTGTAAATCAGTTTTCAACTCAATGGCATTCATATCGGTGTATTTTATTAAAGGTTTATCAAATTTACAACGAAAAAAGGGATTTTTCAAACTTGGTTAATATCCCAAATTTTGTTGTACCCGCCCGAACACCTTCCTTTCAGGTTCCTTTCTCCTTCCTTTCAAGTCCCTTTCAAGTCCCTTTTCAATCCCATCCTACAAGAGCGTGCTACGAGCATGGTAGTAGGATGGTTAGGTCCTGTTTTGGGCCATATCAAGTCCTGCTTTGGGCCTGCATTTAAATGAGGTGTTTTGGCCGGGGAAGGAGAATGGCAGGCGCGGGGTAGGATGGAAATGAGCACGGGCGCAGTGGTAAGCGGCAGCGCTGCGAAATATTGGTAGCCGAAAATGTGAGTTTGTTTTCTCATTAGGTGCAGCGCACCGCGATATCTTATTTTTCGTGCAAGGTCTCTCTGAGACCCGCCAGAAGCGCGTCTGTAAGGAGAATCTCAATTTTTAAAAAGAAGACGTGCCACCAGGCACGTCTCTACCATATAAATTTCGTGAAAGTCCACCCTTAATGTAGTGACGCGCTTTGCGGCGCGTCTGAATTTCAATTTTAATGCATGCCCTGTAGAGACGCGCTTGTAGCGCGTCTCGCTTGTAGCGCGCCTAATTTTTTATTTTCCACTTTTTCCCGCTCCTCTCTTGTCTTGTCACCAGGTTTTATTCAAGGCCAAAAGGAAAGCGAGGGATTGGCCCAATTCGTTCTGGGTTTTTGAATTGCAAATTCAATTTTTTCCAGAGTGGAATTTGAAATTCCTCTCAGCGGGGAGAATATGATTCTATTGTATATTTATTCTAATATATCCAAAAACCTGCTGCTCATCCAGCCTACAGAATTAAATTTATTATTATTTTCAAATTGCCTGTTTAACACTGAAAGCAATGGTTCTTTATTGTTAACCATTGCAACAAACCACCATATCCGACCTGTATTATCCTTCTTTTCTGCAAAAGCATAGCCTCTGGAGCCTTTAGTATAACTTCCAATTATATTTCCCTTGACACTTGGATGGATATCCTCACTTTCATTGTCAATCTCAGGCTTGCTCCTGAGATGATACGGTTCATTTACCACTTCAAATAAAACAGGATTATCGAAAAAAGAAGAAGGAAATTCGACACTATCAATGGTAATATATTTTGTTGAAGCTGCCAGTTTAAATTTTTCTCCGGTAAAAACAGAGTGATAAATTTCATATACCTGGACATAATCGCCACAGCAGGGTAAATCAATTAGCACGAAAGAAAATGGGGGCTGTTTGCCACTCAACGAATTGATTATTATGATCTCTCCTTTTGCCTCAAAGGCAGTTATGTATTTTCCATTAATAAATTCGAAAATAAATGTATATAAACCTTCAGCTCCAGGTACTCTGCCAGAATATATTATTTCATCAAACCCATTAAAATTATAATCAACAAAATGAAAATTGGTAAAATATTGCCCTAAGTTCCCATATTCAAGAAAATTTTGAACTAACCAATGGTCAATTTTCACTATCTCACTCATTTTATATTCCGTGCTGTAATTCTTCTCAAAAGGTTGCCAATTAAGTTCTTCACGAGGAATAAAGACCTGAGCAAATAATGAACTGCTGAAAAAAATCAAAATAAAGAATAGGGTGCTTCTCATTTTTATACTTTAAAAGGTTAACAGACAATCAGTTTTATATCAGTATTTGAATTTATAAACTCCAATTAGGAACATTTGAAGGCCGCTTTGTCCAAACCCAATCTTCAATTCCGCAAACCATTACTGCAACCTACCTTTTCCAACTCCCAAAAAATTTTTTTAAGCAAAAATCAAATCGAACTTGCCCGAAAAATACAAATTTTTGAAATATAAAAGCGGAATTTAAAATTCCGCTCAACGGGCGTAATGTTGATTTTTAGAATTCTTTCCTGTTTTTTAAACCAAAAAAAATTATTTTAAATAACTTTCCACCAACTCAAAATATTCTTTCAAGAATGTCATAATTTCCTTTGGTGTTAATCCACTTACAAAAGTTACCACTTCTAAATTTAAACATCCAAATTGAGAAGATGATAAACTTCCCCAGTATTGCGACTCTAATGAAAGATGCTTTTGAACCAGATGTTTGGTTTTTTCCATTTCAAAAATAATCTGACTGAACTCAATACTTACATTATAATCAAACTGAAAAGGAAAAAATAGAATCTCTTGGATTTTTATCCAAGTTTCAATTTTTCGAAAATATTCTGCTCTTTGATCAAAAGGCAACAATTCAAGGTATTCATTCGCATGGTTAATAAAACTTTTGATTTCATCATTACCTATTCTGTGATAATACAATAATATATCGTCACAGCTATAATCTTCATAAAAAATAAACGCAGCAAAATCTGTTACTAACATGGACTTAATCAACTCAACACCATATTGATTATAAAGCAGTTCTATTTTTCCAAGGTCATTTTTTTGGTATTTCAATTCTTGTTCTTTAAAAACCGAAGAATTATCAGGATTTTTAGAGCCTATAACACAACTATTACTCAACATCAATATAATTAGGATTTTGACAAATGGTCTCATAGTTTAAAAAACTTATGGGATTTTATGAAAAAATAATTCTGGTAGTCCTCCTTTGTTTTTAGTAAATATTCCAACCCTTCAGTTGAGAATCTTATTCAAAACTCCCCAAATACTCCTCCAGCCCATATTCCTGGCACAGGCCCTGGTATTCTTCCAGCAGCGCATCATTAAATGGCACGCCTTTGTCTTTGCGGTCAAGCCAGGTGAAGTATTCTTTTTCGCCGGCGGTGTAGATGCGGTCGTGGCCGGGCATTTTGCGCGAAGCCCGCAGTTCCCTTAGTATATCGCCGGTAGTTTTTTTGAAATCATCGGGTTCGGTAAAAGCGCTGACATCTATTGCAATAAAGAAATGCCCCAGCGGATAAGGCACTTTTTTGCCATCTTTTACACCCATCAACATCTTCATAAAGGCGCCCTGCTGCAAGGCTGCCGAAAGGATCTCTACCACCGTGGCATAGCCATAACCCTTGTATCCGGCGGTTTCCTCGCCAATGCCGCCCAAGGGTGCCAGGGCCGCGCGCCCTTTTATGAGGTCTTCAAGCACCTCGCGCGAATTGGTCTTGCTGTGCCCCTGCTCATCAATCACCAATCCCTTGGGCAGCTCCTTGTTTTCGCGGGCATACATTTCAATCTTTCCGCGCTGGAAAATGGAGGTGGCACAGTCGAGCAGAAAAGGGAAATCCTCGTCGGTGGGCATGCCAAAAGTAAGGGGGTTGGTGCCCAGCATGTTTTCCACCCCAAAGGTGGGGGCAATGGACGGACGGGCGTTGGTGCCGGTAATACCGATCATGTTTTCCTTAACAGCCATAAGCGGATAATACCCGGCAAAACCATAATGCGTTGAGTTGCGCACAGCCACCATGCCCATGCCAAACTCGCGGGCTTTTTTTATGGCCAGTTTCATAGCATTAAAGGCAATTACATGGCCCATACCGTTATGCCCGTCAATCACGGCAGTGGTGGGCCCTTCCCTAACAATTTCATAATTAGTCACCGAATTCTGTATCCCTTCCTTAATCCGGTCGAGGTAAATGGGCTTGAGGCGGTTCACCCCGTGCGAATCGAAACCAAACTTATCGGCCTGTATGAGCACCCCGGCCACAATTTTTGCATCGGCTTCGGGAATACCAGCCTTCACCATGACTTTGGCAAGGAATTCTTCCACAATGCCAAAAGGAACAAATGTTTGAGCCATATCATTATTCTTTGAAAAAATATCTAACAGAATTTGGTTTGTTCAAAAGTAGTATTTCGAATTGAAGTAAAAAATATCTGTAAAAATTTTCACCGGTTTTTGGCGGAAAAAACCTTTAAGGCCGAGCTTATTGATTATGTTGATCCCGGGAGTTGGGAAACCTGTAAGTTATCTTGCAAAAATTATTGCTTCGTTTTTGCTATGGTAAAATGCCTAGTTGAAAATAAATTTATACCTTTGCCCCATACCGGATTTTCAGGCCAGCCAATGTAACTCCTTATTCAGGCAGGCATTATAAAGCAGCAAACGAAACATTACCGGTATTTTTCCGTTTGAATTTTTTGATTGAGAAATTTATTTCAAGCATAACCACCCGATAATTCATTTATTGATTTTCCATTTAACCGGAATGGACCTTTCTTTGAAGTCCGGCCGAAAACATTACTTATTTTCCCTTTATGGAATACAATTCCCAGCGCTCAAAGATGAGCATTTCTGAATACGGAAGAAATATTCAGAAGATGATCGAACAGATCATGGAAATCGAAGACCGCGAGCAGCGCAACCATCAGGCCCGCGCCATTATTAACGTGATGGGCCAGCTCAACCCCCACCTGCGCGATGTGAACGACTTTAAACACAAATTGTGGGACCACCTGTTTATCATGTCTGATTTCAAACTCGATGTGGACTCCCCCTACCCCATTCCATCGGCCCAGAGCCTGTCGCGCAAGCCAGAGCGCCTTGGCTACGCCAGCAACCACATAAAATACAGGCACTACGGTCGACACATTGAAAAGATCATTGAAAAGGCCTGCGAACTGGAAGATGGTGCCGAAAAAACCGCACTTATTAAACTGATTGCCAACCACCTGAAGAAATCATATCTGACGTGGAACCGCGATGCAGTTACCGACGAAGAAATTGCAGGTCATCTGCTCGAACTGTCGAATGGGAAGCTGCAGCTCGACGAAAACATCAAACTCAGCCTACCCAACGAGGTAGCCCCACCTCCCAAGCAAATGCCCAAAAAGAAAAAGTTTCAGGGAAAACCCGGGCAAAACAAGCCTTTCCAGTACCGCAAGAAAAACTAAGAAATTCTAATATGTCTTCATTCGAGATTCGCGGCGGAAAACAGCTCAAGGGCGAAATAATTCCGCAGGGGGCCAAGAACGAAGCGCTGCAGATTATTTGCGCTACCCTGCTCACCCCCGAAGAGGTAATCATTGAAAACATTCCCGACATCAGGGACGTAAACCAACTCATTGAACTGCTGGCCGACTTTGGTGTGAAAGTTAACAAACTCAATACAGGCAAGTGGTCGTTCAAAGCCGATGAGGTTAACATCGATTTCCTGAGCACCCCCGAATTTAAAAAAAAAGCGACACAGTTACGTGGGTCGGTCATGATCGTGGGTCCACTGCTTGCCCGTTTTGGCAAAGCCAGCATTCCAAAACCTGGTGGCGACAAGATTGGCCGCCGCCGCCTCGACACCCACTTTGTTGGCCTCGAAAAGCTGGGGGCACATTTTAACTTCGATCCAGACACCAGTTTCTACAAAATTGAAAGCAAAGGCCTGAAGGGCTGCTACATGCTGCTCGACGAGGCCTCGGTGACGGGCACAGCCAACGTGGTGATGGCAGCAGTATTGGCCGAAGGCACCACTACCATATACAATGCCGCTTGCGAGCCTTATCTGCAGCAGATATGCAAAATGCTTAACCGCATGGGCGCCCACATTTCTGGAATTGGTTCAAACCTGCTTACCATCGAAGGGGTTAAATCACTGAAAGGCTGCACCCACCGCATGCTGCCCGACATGATCGAAATCGGTAGCTTTATCGGACTCGCCGCCATGACCCAGTCAGAACTTACCATAAAAAATGTGGCCTACGATGAGCTGGGAATGATTCCCGAAGTATTCCGTAAACTAGGCATTAAACTAGAGAGACGGGGCGAAGATATTTACATCCCCGCTCAAAAAGTTTACGAGGTTGAAACCTTTATCGATGGCAGTATTCTGAGCATCAGCGATGCACCATGGCCGGGCTTTTCGCCCGACCTGCTCAGCATTGTGCTGGTGGTGGCCACCCAGGCCAAGGGCAGTGTGCTCATCCACCAGAAAATGTTTGAAAGTCGCCTGTTCTTTGTCGATAAGCTTATCGACATGGGCGCGCAGATTATTCTTTGCGACCCGCACCGCGCCACCGTTATTGGCCTGGAACGCAAATACGCGCTAAAAGCCCTCGAAATGGTTTCGCCCGACATACGTGCCGGTGTGGCCTTGCTCATTGCAGCCCTGAGCGCACCCGGGAAAAGCGTTATTCATAATATTGAGCAGATCGACCGTGGCTACCAGCAGATCGACAGCCGGCTGCGCCGAATTGGTGCCGACATCAGGCGCATTGATTAACTCCTGACAAAATGGCCTGCATCACGAATTGGCAAGGCATTTGATGCTTGCAGAAACCTTTATTTATTGGATTAAATAGTTATTGTTACGAAACATGGAAAAGAAAGCCGATTCAAAAAACAAAGAAACCCAGCAAGAAAAAGAATTCATGGCCGGTGAGCAAGACCAGCAGGCCGGCACGAACGACAATATGTCACCCGAGGAGCAGATTCAGGAAGAAGAGGCCGTGCTTGACATGAACCAGGAGATGCTCGACCGCATTAAAGAATTGGAAGCCAAAGTGGCCGAAGCCAACGAAAAGCACCTCAGGCTGTTTTCTGAGTTCGACAACTATCGCAAACGTACCACCAGGGAGCGCATTGAGCTATTAAAAAGCGCTTCCGCGGAAATGATAACAGCCCTGTTGCCCGTGGTCGACGACCTTGAAAGAGCCAGCAGCATTGCCGCTGCCGAAGCCAAAGGGGATGCAGTGGCCGAAGGTGTAACCCTGATTTTAAATAAACTTAAAGCCATTCTTTCACAAAAAGGTGTTGAAGAAATCAAGGCCAATGGCGAAGAATTTAACACCGATTACCACGAAGCCATTACCCACATCCCTGCTACCGACAAAAGTCAGAAAGGGAAAGTAGTGGAAGTGATACAAAAAGGTTATATGCTCAATGAAAAGGTGATCCGCTTTGCCCGCGTGGTTGTAGCAAACTAATTGAAAAAAATTCTGAATGTCGAAAAGAGATTATTACGAAATATTAGGCGTTTCGCGCAATGCCACTCCCGAGGAGATTAAGAAAGCTTATCGCCAGAAAGCCTTGAAGTTTCACCCCGACAAGAACCCCGGCGACCCTTCGGCAGAAGCCAATTTTAAGGAGGCTGCCGAGGCTTACGAAGTGCTGAGCAATGCCGACAAGAAGGCCCGTTACGATCAGTTTGGACATGCCGGTATGGGCAACAACTTTGGTGGCGGTGGCTATGGCGGTGGCATGTCGATGGATGATATTTTCAGCCAGTTTGGTGATATCTTCGGTGGATTTGGTGGATTTGGCAGCGGATTTGGTGGCCGCAGCGCCGGCACCCGCAGGGTAAACAAAGGATCGAACCTGCGCATCAAGGTTAAGCTCACCCTGGAAGAAATTCTCAACGGTGTGGAGAAAAAGGTGAAGGTAAGCAAGTACGTTCCCTGCAAAAGCTGTAATGGCAGCGGCGCCAAGGACGGTAGTTCGCACCACACCTGCAGCACCTGCAATGGCATGGGCCGTGTTACACGCGTCACCAACACCTTCCTGGGCCAGATGCAAACCACCCAAACCTGCCCCACTTGCGGCGGAGAGGGAAAAACCATTACCGAGAAATGTACCGTTTGCTATGGCAATGGCATTGTAAAAGAAGACGAAGTAATTTCCATAAACATTCCTGCCGGTGTGGCTGAAGGCATGCAGCTTTCGCTCAACGGCAAAGGCAATGCGGCAGCCCGCGGTGGCGTGCCAGGCGACCTGATTGTGCTGGTAGAGGAAGTCCCCCACGAAAAACTGATCCGCGACGGCAGCAACCTGCTCTACGACCATTACATTAATTTCTCTCAAGCCGTGCTGGGCGACACCATCGAAGTTCCCACACTGGAAGGCAAAGCTCGCATAAAAATTGAGCCCGGCACCCAGGGCGGCAAGGTGCTGCGCCTCAAAGGCAAGGGTTTGCCTTCGGTAAATGCCTACGGTCGCGGCGACCTGCTGGTAAACATCAATGTATGGACCCCCCAGAGCGTATCGCGCGAAGAACGAGAGATTCTTGAAAAACTGGCCACCTCAGAAAACTTCAAGCCCAACCCCAAAAAAGGCGACAAGAGTTTCTTCGAACGCATGAAAGACGTCTTTAACTAATTCCCATAAGATGGAATATTTGTTTCGTGCTGAGAATATCAGCAAGGCATATACCGGCCACAAGGCGCTTACCGATGTGAGCATACAGGTGCCGGCTGGCGGAATTTTCGGGCTGCTGGGCCCCAATGGTGCCGGAAAAACCACCCTCATCCGCATAATCAACCAGATTATTGCACCGGACGAGGGTTTTTTGTTTTACGGCAACGAAAAGCTTAAGCCCGGGCATGTGCACCGCATTGGCTATCTGCCCGAAGAGCGCGGCCTGTACAAAAAGATGAAGGTGGGCGAACAGGCCATGTACCTGGCCCAGCTTAAAGGAGTGCCGGCACATAAAAGCAAAAAGCTGCTAAGAGAGTGGTTCGAGAAGTTCGACCTGATGCCCTGGTGGAACAAAAAGGTGGAAGAGCTCTCCAAGGGCATGGCACAGAAGGTGCAGTTTATCATTACCGTGCTTCACAAGCCCGACCTGCTGATCTTCGACGAGCCCTTCAGTGGGTTCGACCCCATCAATGTGAACCTGCTTAAACAGGAAATTCTGAAACTTCGCGACGAGGGCGCCACCATCATTTTCTCTACACACAACATGGGCTCGGTAGAGGAACTTTGCGACCACATTGCCCTGATCAACAAATCGGAAAAGATACTCGATGGCAATGTGCGCGACATAAAAAAGGAGTTTTCCACCAACATTTATCAGCTTGAGCTGGCGAACCTTAAACAACCCATCGAACAGCTGCTCGACCGCAGGTTTGAGCTTATCCGCTCGACGGCCCATAACGGCATGATGACGGCCAGGGTGAAAATTGCCGCCGGAACCGACTCCAATGAATTGCTGCAGAAGGTGATACCGCTCGCGAATGTGATTTCGTTCATGGAGCTGACCCCCAGCATGAACGATATCTTCATTAAGACCGTTACCGGGAAATATCCCCAGGAAAGCAGCGAATACGAAGTTTCCGAAAGCGCCAACGATTACCTGGCCGAATAACACCCAAACCGCCAAGCTATGAATAAGATAAGAATCATAATAAAACGCGAGTACCTGAGCCGGGTAAAAAAACGTTCCTTTATAGTAATGACTATCCTGGGCCCTATTCTGCTGGCAGCGCTTATGATAGGCCCGGCCGTGATTGCCATTATGAGCGATTCGGACTACGAAGTGGCGATTGTGGACGACACCAATATGTTTTACGATGCTTTCAGCGACACCCGTAATGTAAAATACACTCACCTTCAAACAGACGTCGACAGTGCCCTGGAACTTATGCGCGGCGACAAGTTCGATGCCGTGCTGCATATCCCTGAGATTGCATTCCAGGCCCCTTCGAGCCTGCGGCTGTTCTCCCTGAAGTCGGTAAACTTCAATGCCAAATCGCAAATGGAGTCGGTGCTCAAAAACGAATACGAAAGCCTGAAACTGACCATTGCCGGCATCGACCCCGAAGTACTTATGGCCGTGGAGACCCGCATCAACATCAATGCTGTGCGCATGGACAAGGACGGGCTGGAAAAGACCGACTACCCCGAGGTAAGCATGGGGCTGGGCTTTGTGA
Organism: Bacteroidales bacterium; assembly: GCA_019429365.1. Lineage (GTDB taxonomy): Bacteria > Bacteroidota > Bacteroidia > Bacteroidales > UBA7960 > UBA7960. The sequence goes on from JAHYJD010000009.1 coordinate 56,781, forward strand.
GCGGTCTGCTCATTTATATGTTCATATTTCTGTTTGGCTCCCAAGTGCTGCGCGGGGTACTCGAAGAAAAGACCAGCCGCATTGTGGAGATCATCGTTTCTAGCGTGAAGCCATTTCAGCTCATGATGGGCAAGGTAATCGGCATCGGGCTGGTGGGCCTCACCCAGTTTCTGATCTGGGTGGTGCTTACCTTTGCCATCGTGGGCGGGGTAAGAACAGCGTTTCCAAAACTTTTCCAGTTTACACCGACTGAACAGGTGCACATTACTGCCTCACAGTCGCTCAATGCCGAAGAGCTTCAAAGGCAAATGGAAACCGTGCAGATGCAAAACACCACCGCCGGACAGATACTGGAAGGCCTGCAGGCCATCAACTTCCCGGTCATGATACTGTCGTTCCTGTTCTATTTCATAGGAGGTTACCTGCTTTATGCGGCCCTGTTTGCAGCCATCGGGTCGGCCGTCGACAACGAAGCCGACACCCAACAGTTTATGCTACCCGTAACCATACCCCTGCTCTTTTCCATCGTTATGATGCAAACAATCATTCAGAACCCATCTGGGCCGGTGGCCTTCTGGCTCTCCATCATCCCGCTTACCTCACCGGTAATCATGATGATCCGGATTCCTTTCGGCGTTCCATTTATTGACCTGGCCATTTCGGCGGTACTGCTGATCCTGGGCTTTATCTTTACCACCTGGCTGGCCGCCAAAATTTACCGCACCGGCATACTTATGTATGGAAAAAAGATCGACTACGCCGAACTCTGGAAGTGGATCAGGTATAGGTAAATTTTTCCCAAAATATTTTAATGGGAAATAATGGGGCTAAAGCCCATTTTCTCTTCCTAATAATCATTGTCCCTTGGCGGCAATCTATTACTTTGATCTTATCTATTACCGGCAGTTTCAACTACAGGGAAAAAAGAAAAGGGAAATAATTCTTACAAAAACTCCAAACAAAGGAACATTTTTTGCATACATTTACCCACCATAACCATCAAAGCCTTGTCCCATGCGAAAACTTGCCAGCAGCTGGCTGTTGTTGCTCGCGTTTTTCCTACCCGCTGTAACACAAGACCTTCCCACCGCTGCCCGCCACAGCCACTACCAGTACATTTACCAGATCACCAATGAGGAAGCCCTGGACTTTATAAAAAAAGGAAGGATCACTCCGGGTGATGTTTCCTTTTTTCACACAAAGGTCGATTCGGTTCCATTCTTTAAAACCTTGCCTGAAATTACCCAAGCCGGACATTATCTTGTGGTAACCATCCTGGAAAACAATGTCGGGGTGGCCTTAAAAACGGTTAACAACACCAATATTCACTTACTGAACAACCAAAAGGACCTGAGTTTTGTAATTACCGATCTTAGCGGTAAGCCTTTGAATAATCTGTCTGTCCGGGCAGGAAGCCGCGCGGTACATTTTGATGAAACCTCAGGCACTTACCGTGAAAAGAAAAGCAACGCCAGCGGCTGGTTAACTTATGAATACCAGGGACACCTTCATATTTTAGACCTTAGGAAAAGCCATGACCGCGGTTTTTTCAAAAAGCTGGGAGCATTTGTTTCCTCCAAAACACCGCTGGCTTTGGGGTCAGACTTTATTGAACTGGCGGAATTTGCCATCAGCATCCCGATTGATTTATACAAGTTTATCGATTATTCTTATCCTGCCGATGCTTTTTATGAGCTTGGAAATAAATATGCCGCCTTTTTTGGCTTTGGCCAATACAACCGAAGGAATGAATACACCGGCTATATGGTGCTGAACAAGCCCCGTTACCGCCCGGGCGAAACCATAAAATACAAGGCCTTTATCACCGATCAGATCGGCAGGCCAGTGAGGGGCTATGTCAACCTTTCTCTGTGGATTCCCCAAAAAGGCAAAACCTTCCTGCAACAAATTGAAAGCTATGCTCCGGGCGGGTTTGAAGGCTCCTTTGTACTTCACGACAGCCTCGATCTGAAACTGGATACCCGATACAGGATATCGCTGGAAAGGCCAAATGGCGGCGAACTTTTTTACGGGTTTTTCCAGTATGCCGATTATGAGTTGGGCAATATTCAGCTTTCGGTGGAAAAACCTCAATCTTATCACTTCCGCGGACAAAACCTTGAGCTACAGATAGGAGGAAAGGATGAGAATGATTTGCCTTTGTATGATGCGCGGCTCGAAATCACCATTTATCCCAGGAAAGTCGATAAATTCTTCAGCGATCAAACTTTTGTTCCGGATACCTTACTGAAAAAAGATATTGCTCTCGATGCCGGCGCTCCTACCCCTTTCGTTATTCCCGACTCCCTGTTCACGGAGATAAACCTTGACTATGAAGTATTGGTCAGGCTGATCAGCCACGACAACCAGAAAAGAGAAAACAGGCAACGCCTTCAGTTTTTTCACAAGAAAGAGGAGTTGGAGTACCGCCTGCAGGATTCACTGATCACATTTCACTTTCGTGAAAACGGCATTTCAAAGGAGGTTAAAGCCACCTTGCAATACCAGGATAAAAACGGCCTGTCGGGAACTAGGAAGGTTGTTGATCTGCCATATTCTGAAAAAATCAACCCGGGCATATTCCAATACAGGATTACGGTGAATGAAATTACCGAAACCCTTCGGCCCGGGCCTTGGGAGGCCGGTATTTCCATCATGGAAGAGCGAAACCATGAAGAGGTAAGGTTCAGCGTTAACAACCCCCGAAACATACCATTTGCCTGGTTTCTCTTCAAAAACGACATGGAGGTGGCCAACGGCGAAGGCACAACCTTTTTCATGAAAGAGCCAGCAAAAACGGATGAAGGTTTTCACCTAACCGTCCATTATTTGTGGGCGGGTGAAATGAAAAGATCCCACAGCGAGTCTTTTTTTCAGCCCGGGCAACTGAAACTATCCGTTCAGCAACCTGAAAGAGTCTTTCCGGGGCAAACCGTCTCCATTGAACTTGGAGTTACCGACGCCTGGGGGAATCCCGCTGCGAATACTGACCTTACTGCCTTTTCCTGGACAAGGAAATTCAATGAAATGCCCCCTGCCGTTCCTTCACCAAATAACCGCTGGCGGCCTTTAAGCCTCTACAACAGTTTTTTTCACCATCTTCCAACAAAAATCACCACCTTATTTACAGCAAAGAAAAAGGAGTTCTGGTTCTCTGAAGCTGGGCTGGACACCATGCCCTATTTTCAATTCCGCTTCCCGGGAAAAGATCTTTTTACCACTACCGTTGAAACCTTTACCGGAGAAACGCAGTTTGCGCCATTTGTTTTCAAAAACGGAGTGGAAATACCCATTCATATCGTTTATGTAAATCATAAACCAGTATTTACCTCGCTTGCCAACAATGCCCGCCCGTGGTCGTTCAGGGCTGAACCGGGCTATAACCATATCAGGATCCGAACCAGAAACAACGAAATAGTCATTGACAGCCTTTTCCTGGAACCAGGCAAAAAAACCATGTTGAGCCTTGACCTCGCCAAAAATACAAGCCTCGGTGTGCAAAGGGCACAGGCAAGAATCAGTCGTAAGGAGAAGTCGCATTTGTACCCGCAACTTTTTTCTTTTCAATTGCCAGGCAATGAAACCACCTGGCTGGATCATGATACCGGCATTGTTTTTTTAAACCAGGGCAACCGAAACCAGTTCTCATACAGGCATTGGAATACCACTGTTGCCGGCCCCCTGTTTATTGACACGGCAAGGGTGTCCGGTGTCGAAAGCTCCTCCTTCAGTATTCCCCTCGATCACCGGTTTAAATATTTCATTGGCCCCGACGGGCTAAAGGAGATTCAGGCATTTGAAACGGATGCTTTCCCAAGATTCTGGGCACGGGTGGGCGGTAACCTGAGAAATTTGAACGATGAGTTTCTTACCATGAAACTGCTGGAAGAGAATCTGAAAATAAGAGAAGAACAAGCAAAAACACCCACGTTTCAGTATCGTTTCCCGGCAAAAACAACGAAAGATAATGGCAAACTGCTGGTGGAAAGAACCTTCGACGAGGAGGTCGTAAAAAAGTTTGGCCAGCCAATTCATGTTGTACTTTGGCCAGAAAAAGGCAACGAACACATAATTTACCCGGGACCACAGTTTTTGTTTCATAATGTAGTGGAAGGCTTTTACACCCTGGTTTACATTTTCAAAGAAAATCATTTCATTAAAACGGGACCCTTCTTTGTTAAAGGCGGCGGACAAAATTTTGTCAGATACAGTTTTGTGGATAATCCGGAAGCGAATGAAGAAATAACCAGGATGATTCAACCAAAACTCAATGCATTGATGACCTTCCCTTTCCAGACCTATACCAGCAGGTTTTCAAACGATTTGTTTCAAAGGCCAAAAAGAGCAAGCCTTGGAGATACTATGAGCGAAATCCTGAACTTCCGGCAAGGCACAGGTGCCAGCCATGAACAATCATACGATGCAGGAAGAGGAAACCCCATAGCGGGTGTAATGCAGGGGAAGGTATTCGATGCTTCAGATGGGGGCTCCTTGCCGGGAGCTGTGATAACCATCAAAGGCACCACAACCGGGGTTACCACAGATATTGATGGGAATTTCTCCATCAATGTATCATCAGGGCAAACCCTGGTAGTTTCATTCATTGGCATGAAAACCCATGAATTCGAGGCTGTTTTTGAAACCCATCTCGTTTATCTTGCCCCCGAAATCTTCGCTTTAGAAGAAGTCGTGGCAGTGGGCTATGGCTCCCAAACCCGATTAAATCTCTCAGGTGCAGCCTCAGGAATAAGGATCAGGGGTACATCAGGCATTTACGGATCCAGGGCGGCTGATACTGAAATTTTGTTTGCAGTGGTTGAGAGTGAAATGCTACCTCCCCCACCACCCGATCAAATTGACATCACAAGCCCCCTTGAGGCTTTTGTCATGCCCGACTTTGCCGGCTGGGAGCCGGGGGCGCAATCGGGTAGCATCCGCAGCAATTTTTCTGATTATGCCTACTGGCAGCCACGACTCCGAACCAATGCCGAGGGCAAGGCCAGCTTTGAAGTTACTTTTCCGGATGATGTCACTTTCTGGGATACATTTATTTACGCAATGAACGAGAAAAGGCAATCGGGCAGGCACATTGGCGGCATACAGTCGTTCCAGGCGCTTATGGCACAACTCTCTTTGCCCCGGTTCCTGGTGGAAGGCGACACGGCCTTTGCCCTTGGAAGGATAACTTCGTACCTGCAGGATACCCTGAGCGTACAAACTAATTTTGAACTGGCCGGGCAGCAAATCAAAACAGTTAACCACCAGGTATTCCAGACCGCCATCGATACCCTTTTACTTACCACCACCACACTCGACTCTCTGCAAGTGAAATATCACCTCGAATACATTGGGTTCTTAGATGGCGAAGAGCGCCAAATACCAGTTATGCCCAAAGGCCTTGAGAAAACGCTTGGTCAATTCTGGAGCCTGAAGGCCGACAGCACTTTCAGCGTAAGCTTTGACCAAAATCTTGGCGAAGTAAGCCTGTATGCCAAAACCAACGCGCTGGAGCTTTTCCTTGACGACATTGAACGGCTCATTCGCTTCCCCTACAATTGCAATGAACAAGAAGCCTCGCGCCTGATTGCCCTTATAGCAAAAAAAGAAATTTATGCCCTTACGGGAAAACGTTTCTGGCAGGAAGGGCGAATCAGGGCTACCATAAGCGTCCTACTAAAAAACCAAAATTCGGAAGGCCTCTGGGGCTGGTGGGGCAATTCGCCACATTCGAGCATTTGGATGAGCGAGCATGTGCTCAAGGCCCTGCAAATGGCAACAGAAAAAGGGTATGAAGTAAATTATTCACGACCCATTACAAGTGGGATGCTGGCCTTTTACGGCGAAAAAAATCTCCCCTTAAGGGAAAAGGCAAGCCTTGTAAGGATTATGCTGATGCACGGCTACGAAGCCGAATACGACAAAATAATCAGGCAAATGGCTGCGCAGGACGCCAGAAATGAGCTTTTCTATGAACTGGCCGAAATGAAACAGCTCGCAGGCCTGCAGCAACCAGCCCGTGCAGTGCTCGACAGCGCCAAACACACATTTTTCGGCAATATGTATTTCCCCGGAAGGGGCAATCCAATGTCGTTCTGGGGTACAAACACCACCAATACGCTTGCCGCTTACCGAATTTTCAACCGCACCGGCGAAAGCAATCAGCAATACCTGGAACCCATTTTCAGCTATTTGCTCGAGGTAAGGGATGTGTCATTCCCGGCAAGCACTTACTTCACTTCAAACATGATTTACTCCGTAATGCCAACTTTGCTCGAAATGGCAGCAACCGGCGACAGGGCAGCACGAATTGAACTTAGCGGTCCCGTTGATTCTCTGGCCGTTGAATTTCCGCTGGAGCTGCGGTTTTCGCCTGAGAAAATGCTGCAGGTAAGAAAAACCGGTGCAAGCCCGGTTTATCTCACCACCTATCAGCGCTACTGGGAAGCCAACCCAACAGCTGAGAGCGGTGACATAAAAGTTCATACTTGGTTTCAAGGGGTGAGTGAGCCCAACAAGCTGGAGGCTGCGAAAGAAATAACGCTGAAGGTTTCAGTAACCCTTGAAAAGCCTGCCGAGTACCTTATGTTGGAAGTGCCCATACCGGCCGGTTGCAGCTATGCTGATCATCAACCAAGGGGCACAGGCGAAGTGCACCGCGAACAGTGGCGCCACCAAACCACCTTATTCTTCAACAGATTGGCCCCCGGCACCTATACCTACGAGATCAAACTATTGCCAAGGTTTTCAGGCAGCTACACCCTGAATCCCGCGAAAGCGGAGCTGATGTATTTCCCGGTGTTTAATGCCAACAACGAATTGCGAAAAGTGGTGATAGAATAGATTTCTTGTTTCTGCAATCTTCCTATCTTTGCGCAATGAAAAATTGATTGCCATGGCCAGAATTCTTGTTATTGATGACGAACGCAGCATACGCAATACCCTTAAGGAAATATTGGAATACGAAAAGTTTGAGGTTGATGTGGCCGAAGACGGTTTTGAAGGGCTTGAAAAGATAGAAAGCAGCCACTTCGACGTGGTGCTGTGCGACATCAAAATGCCCAAAATGGACGGCATTGAAGTGCTGGGCAAGATACAGGAAAAAGACCCGGATGCCACGGTGGTGATGATCTCAGGCCATGGCTCTATCGACACGGCCGTTGAGGCCATTAAAAAGGGGGCGTTCGATTTTATCTCCAAACCACTCGACCTGAACCGCCTGCTGATCACCATTCGCAATGCCACCGACAAAACCAAGCTGGTTACCGAAACCAAGGTACTGAAGCGTAAGGTAAGCAAGTCGTACGAAATGATTGGCGAATCGGAAGCCATCAACAAGATCAAGGAAATGATACAGCGGGTGGCTCCAACCGATGCACGCATTTTCATTACCGGGCAAAACGGCACCGGCAAGGAGCTGGTAGCTCGCTGGCTGCACGAACTCAGCAACCGCTCCAAAGGGCCATATGTTGAAGTTAACTGTGCAGCCATCCCTTCCGAACTAATTGAGAGCGAACTTTTCGGTCATGAAAAAGGCTCCTTTACCTCAGCCATTAAACAGAAAAAAGGAAATTTTGAGCTGGCTACAGGTGGCACCCTTTTCCTGGATGAGATCGGCGACATGAGCCTGGCAGCACAAGCCAAAGTGCTGCGCGCATTGCAAGAGAACAAAATTACCCGTGTGGGCGGCGAAAAGGATATTCCCGTCGATGTGCGCATTGTGGCAGCTACCAACAAAAATATACAAGAGGAGATTGCAAAAGGAAACTTCAGAGAAGACCTTTACCATCGACTGAGTGTGATCCTGATACATGTTCCAACGCTTAACGAGCGCGAAGATGACATTCCCCTGCTGGCCAATCACTTTCTTGAGCAGGTTCTATCAGAGCAAGGCATGGCTCCAAAAGTTTTTTCTGATGCTGCTTTCGAAGAACTTAAAAAAATACACTGGACTGGCAATATCCGCGAGTTGCGGAACGTGGTGGAACGTTTGGCCATCCTTTGCGACAAGGAAATTACGGCATTGGATGTTCAAACCTTTGCCCAACCCCTCAGCGCGGTAAAGAGGTAAGGTTTAAAGTTTGGGGTTTGGGGTTAATGGTTTATAGTAAATTTTTCTACTTACAAAAAAATCAATGAAGCTAAATTCTTCTGCACTACTGCTTTCTTTTCTTGTATTTTTCCTCTCTTCTCAAATTACTCATGCAAATAGTAATTCCAGGCAGCCTGGAAGGCCCAATGGGCGTATTTCAGTATTCCTGGATACCGAGAGCTGGTTTGATCACGATTTTGTAAGACAACAGATTCCGGTGGTTAATTATGTGCGCGATCGCGAACAAGCTGATGTGCATATTATTATAACTCGTCACAATGCAGGCAGTGCAGGCACAAACTATGCCATTTCGTTTATCGGAAACCGTGCATTCCTGGGTATTGACAATGATTTGACCTACTGGGCCGCTGCAACCAATTCGAGCGATGAAACCCGGCGGGGTTATACCAATATTCTCAAAATCGGGCTGGTTTCCTATCTTTCTTCAACCACCATGATTGACAGGGTACTGGTTGATTTCTTTTCAGAGACAACAGATGCCTTGGGGCTTGAGGAGGAAACCGTTGAAACAGATCCCTGGAATAACTGGGTGTTTGAAATTTACGGTGGAGGAAATTTCGGAAAAGAAGAAAAGCTAAGCAATTACACCTTACGTACTGGATTTTATGCCGACCGGGTTACCACCAATTGGAAAATCAGGTTAAGGCCCTATCTTAATTTCAACAACCGCACCTATGTTACCACCGCTGGCGATATTGTAAACTCAACCCACCGCCACGGCTATTC